>JASHUB010000024.1 GCA_030040265.1 Microcaldota archaeon | reverse complement strand
GGAAGTCTGCAAGCCCCCACGCCCCCCTATTCTCGATGAGCACCGCGGACACGAACAGCTGTTCTCCCATGTATTTTTCATAATAGTCAAGGTAGTGGAGGTGGTCGACGAGAACTTTCTCTTCCAATGCACTTGCCTTTTCATCGTCAAGCTCGTGCGAGACCGCGCTTTTCCGGGCATCGCTTATGATCCTGTCTATTGCTTTTACGCCGATGGTCGCGTCAGCAAGGAGCGCGCTTATGAGTTCGCCGGCGAGGAAGTCTGTTCCAACCATTAATCCACTCTCCTTTCTCGCTACATAGAAGCCAATGAGATCTGCCAATGTCTCATTCATGGTATGGTCAACCATTGCCTCGCTTGCCTTGGCGACCATGTCTATCAGAATGTGCCCCAGCTCGTGACCTAGTATCTTGTCTGCTGCCTTGCCGTCGTTAGAATCCCCACTTATGAGTTCGGCCAACCGGGGATAGCAAGTTATGAGATAGCTTCCGTCCTCTTTACCTCCCTCGCTGGCCACGACGCCCCTCTGCCTAGGTGGAGAGTCGGAGAAGGTTATCTGCGGAAGAGCTACCTCTTTTGCACCGATGTCCCTTGCAATCTCATTGATCGTTCCTATGAAGCGGGTCACCTTCGCGGTAACCTGCGCATGGTATGCCTCTTTCTGCGACGGTTCTGCAGGCCTCCTTGCCGAAGTTAGCGCCGAATGCTGACCTTCGGCCTGTTCTCCTGCTGCCCCTTTCAATGCAGGCATTGTCTCACTTCTACGATTAAAAATAGGACTTTTCTGATATATACAGGTTCCTAAGACGGGCTGTGCTTGAACCTATCTCACGCCTCATCTTGTTGCAGGAATAGATTGCGTTGACCAGTCAGGCAAACCCATAAGTACCTCTAGATAATTTCGGGTAGCGACTGTATCACTCAACGGCACGAGTTCTCCGTGCAGTGTCGGGACTACCATCGCCCCGGTCAGCTTGCTTTCGACGCCGCGCGCCACTCTTTTGAGCTCGGGATTGAAATAGATGCCTTTCGTCCGCACCCGAAGGTCCTCTCTTTTCTTTCGCTCTGCCTTGTCGGCATTCTCTATCATTGTCTGTAGCATGTGCGTGACCATTTCGATTGGTTGGACTCTTCCTCCTGCGAGAAAGCCGATTATTTCCCTTGTGTCATCGGAAGACCATTCGTGCAGGAAGAGACTTGTGCGCATCCTCCCTCTAGGGGATGCCTTAATGCTGGCAAGCGCATACTTGAAC
This sequence comes from Microcaldota archaeon, assembly GCA_030040265.1. Classification (GTDB taxonomy): domain Archaea; phylum Micrarchaeota; class Micrarchaeia; order Micrarchaeales; family CABMGC01; genus JAKAWC01. Next base: position 3,442 of record JASHUB010000024.1, on the reverse strand, counting down.
ATGCCTGGAGACGCCGTGATCTCCATGACTGTTGGGCATATCACGCCGATGCGCCCCTCTAAAACATAATGCCTTGTGAAGCTGAATCCGCTGACGCGAATGGTGTCCTCGGTTGCCCTAAGTGCGAGTGCCAGTCCCTCGTTGAGCATCAATGAGGAGTGTACATGCTGGACATTGGTTTGTGTCTTCATTGCGTCGCCTAAATGCAATGAAAAAACATTAGAAGAAAAAGGAATTTAAAGCAATCGTCCCGCTCCTTTGATTAAGGAACCAGGCCTCCCGGCAGCGATGTTACCTGTGCCTGGGTGGCATTCAGATTGATTCCGGTGTTGTAGGCCGAGACCACGACGGTGCCCCCGTTGGAAGCGGTGAACGTCGCGTTCAAAGTGAGTGGGATGTCTTCAGAGGCCGAGAGGCACGCGCTGAACGAGACGTTGCTCGGTGTCTGGGCGTTTCCAGTTGCACCGACAAGAGAGCTGTTTATGTCGACGCTCGCAGTGCCGGATATGGAGTAGCAAGGCTGCCCGTCGTACGAGCCGACGCTCGGCGAACCGGTCACCATATTCGACAGAGTGGATACGTTGACCAGGAGATCGACGACGCCCTGCAGCTGGCCTTCAGCTGAGACCGCGCTGGTGCACCTGTAGACTCCGTTCGAGCCGCCAGGCACGAGAGAGTTTAGCGCTGAAGAATTGGTCGTGTTGACGCAGAGATAGCCGGAGGCGCTGTTGTTAAGCGAGATTATCGTCACCGATGCGTTGCCGAAGACCGGAAGGCCCTGCGACGTGAAGACTGCCCTTCTGTCGTTGACATACTTCAGGTAGTTGAATGTTATGACCGGGTCTCCTGCGCTGGTGGTCACGTGGCCCTCATAGCCGAGATTGTATGTCGGCGATGCGTTGACTTTCTGGAGTATGATTCCTTCGAGGACTGTCGCATTCAGCTGCTTTCCAGAGCTGAGTGTCGAGTATAAAGAGCTTGGAAGCGAGCCATAAGTCACGTAAACGTAATATGCGGCCGCTATGATTATGATAAGTATTACCAGTGCTATGAGTGCGCCATTCATTTTCCCACAACTAACTGATGATACGTGCAGTTATAAAAAGGCTTTCATGAAAGGTGAAATGAACGTCAGTTTGGTGGGTTGCCTGGCAACGTGTCCTCCATGTCCCTCACGGCCTCTTCTGATATCTCCTCCTGCTTGAGCATGGTTATCAGCTCGGCTATCTCTTTTGACATCTCTTTTGGCGAACGGCCACTCTTATTTAGTTCTTCTATCTTTGCTTCTCCTTTTGCGAACCGTTCTGACCGTTCAAGCTCTCGAAGCGCGTAGAACTGGTTGCCCTGTTCCTCGAATTCCCTGGAAGCCTTCTTTGCCTTCAGCACAACGATGTGTGCCATCGTGTGCGCTTCGTCGAGGTGACCCTTGTGGAGGTGCTGCAACGTTATCAACTCGACCATCTTCTCTCCGAGCGCGTCGGCCTTTGCAAGTTCGATTGCCGCTCTGGCCGGGTTTGTTTTTTCCGATAGGGTAGAGGAGTGTTCCACCCATTGCGAGGCCAATCTTAGGCAGACTATAGCCTGCCCTATGTCCCCGAGCTTTTCGTAGATCCTTGACTGCTCTACAGCATAGAAGTGGGCATTCCACCATTGCTCCTTGTAGACCCACGCCGCCTCCAGGTTTTTGAGAAGCTCGAGTATCTGTTTCCGCATATTGTTGGCGACCTTGCCGAAACCTATGTGCTCCCAGTACTCGATGACCTTTTCGCCCTCCTCGGCAGCGATCTCGTCGAAACGGTTAAACCCCAGCTGTCCGGGAAGCGTGTTTGCTTTTGCTATCCCGAATCCACTTGCGAAGAAGAATATCTCTTCGCAGCATATCGCCGCATGGACCCAGAGCCTTACTTCATCTAGCGGATCGGTCTCGACGACCTTCAGCCCCAGCGCCCTGAGCCCGCCAGGGCCCAGCCCGTCGATGCGCTGCCTTAGGGCTCCAAGCCTGTTCCCATCCTTGACGAGCTCGCCTGCAAGGCGGCGCGCCGTGGTTATCCGGCGTACCCTGTAATCACTGAGTTCTGCGTCGTAAGCCTTTTGCGCGACCTCCAGCTTCAGCCTGGCCACTTCGTGGCCTGCAGAGCCGTTCGGGTTCCGGTTTAATTCCGCCTTGCATTTCTCCAGCTCGGCTGCAGATCTCAGTTCCCCTTCTGCGGGCTCCCTGAAGAGCACTTGCTTGACCATCCTTTCTCTGAACTCCACTGTCGCGGTACCAAGGCTGATGTCGTTGAACCATTTGGTTTCGGTTATCGCCGGCCAACCTGCGATTATACCAGGCCTCCTCACCGAGACAAGTGCGGCGTCTTTCGATACGCCGGCGAGAAACGCGCGGAGGGGATCCAGCTGCACGCCCCCTTTTGGCGCTGTCTCTGGCACTACTGGCACCTCTGGTGATTTTCTAACCGGGTCTGGCATCTTGTCACTTGATACCACTTAATTTTCGCCGTTTATAAAGCTGCTTATGGAAACGTCTAGGCTCAGACGTCAAGCACTATTTCGAGGAACTTCCCCTCCTTGAAATCTCCGCTCAGGAGATGGAGAACTACCCCTTTCTTTGGGTCAACTATCGCAAGTCTGTTTCGCTCGCCTCTGAGGGCATTAGAAAGCTCTTTATCGCCCCCACGTTTCCTGGCATCATATTCCTGCCTGCTCTCCACCTTCACCACAGTTGCTGTCGAAAGAGCCATTAGAAGGTTCCGATACAGCGGTTCCTTCTGGACTGTTGCTCCGTCGTATGCGGCCTGGACCCTCTCGTATATGTCTGTTTTCACTTCTGCAGCGGATAAAACTCTACCTCCTGGCATGCATATCAACGTCAGATGTATGCTGGACGTGATATTTAGCCTTTTCTTAAGAAGGGTATTAATGCTTGGCTGAGATGTGATGGCATGGCAAGGGTCCTGATCGAGACTTACGGATGCACGCTAAACCAAGCGGACAGCGACATCATGGCCTCGCTCCTCGAGAAGGATGGACATACTGTAGAGAGAGGCAAGAAGAGAGATGCAGGCGGCTACGATTACGTGATAGTGAACACTTGCACGGTCAAGCAGGTAACCGAACAGAAGATCATTTACCGTCTTGGGAAGATGAAGGGGCTCGGCAGCCACCTGATCATAGCGGGATGCATGGCGAGCGCAAACAGGGATAAAATCGAAAAGGTTGTGCCGAACGCAAGTATTGTGACAACAAGCAACGTTACGAGAATCGCAGATGCGCTAACAGAGAAGAAAGTCTCTCTTACGAGGTATAGCCCTGTGGATAAACTCTCTATGTTCACGGCAAAGGACTCTGTGATCGCGAAGATACCGATAAGCGAGGGCTGCCTCAGCAGCTGCAACTTCTGCGAGACCAAGTTTGCGCGCGGACCGCTGCACAGTTTTTCAGA
>JASHUB010000023.1 GCA_030040265.1 Microcaldota archaeon | reverse complement strand
CCGCTTGCGGCTGCGATAATCATCATCTCCGTGATGCGCACCAACATGGCGGTCAGGTACGTCGCCCTCGCGGCAAGCATCGCCAGCCTGGTCCTGCTCCCACTGCTCTCCTACGGAACCGTACAGCTACCGTGGTTCTCTGTCGGTGCGTACAAGCTCTCGATAACCACTACCGTGGCCCCGATAAACATGCTTCTCCTGGGCATAGTTCTCTTCATAGGAGTCCTGATAATGCTCTACTCGATAGGCTTCATGGACAAGCGCAGCGAGCAGAAGAGGTTCTACCTCGAGATGCTGTCGTTCGAGGCTGCAATGCTCGCGTTCGCCATGTCCGGCAACTTCATACTCTTCTTCATAGCCTGGGAGTTCCTCAGCCTGACAAGCTATCTCCTTATAGGGTTCTGGTACAAGGACCGCCCCGCACGCGCCGCTAGAACCGCCATAACCATCATCGTGATAGGCGACATCGCGCTGCTCGCCGCGATGGTGACCCTGTTCGTCTCGACCGGCACACTCGAATTCGGCGCTCTCATATCTGGCGTGCAGACCGGGCTGAACGTGGCCAGACTATCGATGCTGCTCCTGGTCCTTGCAATAATGACAAAATCCGCGCAGATACCGTTCCAGGAATGGCTGCCCGACGCTATGGAAGGCCCGACGCCTGTCTCGGCATACCTCCATTCGACCACGATGGTCAAGGCAGGCGTGTTCGCGGCGATAGTCCTGTCCCCCATCTTCGTCGCCACAGGTACCGTATGGCTGTTCCTGCCGATAGGGATAGCAACAGCGATAATCGCGATGTCCAACGCGATGCGTGAGTTCCAGATCAAGCGCGTGGTCGCATACTCAACGGTCCAGGAGCTTGCGCTGATGCTGGCGGCAGTTGGAGCCGGCGCAATACCCGCAGCGATATACCTCTTCTTCGCTCAGGCCTTCTACAAGGCCCTTCTCTTCTTCAACTCAGGAGCAGTAATGAAAGCGACAGGCAAGGAAGACCTCCGTGACCTGTCAGGACTGTCGCGGAACAAGCTGATATACATCACCACGATATTCGGGGTGCTGGCTGCCGTCGGATTCATACCGTTCGACGGATTCTTCGCGAACACCGCCATGGCCGGGGCGTTCTCCACCAACCTCATCGTCTATGCAATAATATCTCTGATAACCCTCGGGACGAGCTTCTACATCTTCCGCTGGCTCTCCTACATCTCAACCAAGACCGCGAACACGCAGGTGATGCTAAACTACGAGGGGCAGCCTAGAAGCATGCTGCTCGGAGCGCTCATCCTTGCGCCGCTCACGCTTCTCGCGTCGCTCGGCTACCAGTACCTGCCCCTGTTGTTCCACAACCCTACAAACATCCTGCCATACACTTCAGCGCCGCCTATCTCAATGGTCGACGCAGTGATAGAAATGGCAGCTGTGATAATCGGAGCAGTCGTCGCTTACCTGGTCTACACCAGGAACATCACGAAAGCGAAGCTCGGCGCGCTGAACTACGTTGCCTACAACAGCGCCATATTCAGGCTGATCTACAAGTACTTCGCCGTGTTCGTCTGCGAGATAGGCGATGGCATCGCCCTGTTTGACAGCTACCTGAGCGACGCGCTTGACCTCGTGGGGAAGGAGACCGTCAGGTCGGGCCTGTATGTCAGGAAGGCCGCCATAGGAAGGATAAATCAGTATGCGCTAATAGTTGCCATAGCGCTCATAGTCGTATTCGCATACTTCTACATCACCGTTCATTAGTGGGTTTATGGATTCCGTATCTGTGTTCATTGCAGTCGCCGCCGCGTTCGTGGTAGGCAACATAATCTTGGCGATAGTCAAGGACAAGAACGCGCACTTCTACTTCAACGTCCTCCTATTGCTGCTGCTGGCCGGGATGGACGTCTATATGCTCTATGGCAACGTGCTGCAGAGCGGATACGGCATCGTATCCCTAAATCCGTTCTCCCTGTTCTTCCTGCTTATATTCACCCTCGGCATACTGCTCGTCAACGTCGCTGCATATCCGTACTCGGACCATTACAGCGACTTCGCCCTTCTGGCAAGCTTCTCCCTTGCAGGAATGTACGCCGTGGCTTCTGCGCAGTCGCTGATAACCATACTGATAGGGCTTGAACTAGCGGCGATCCCAACCGTATTCATAGTGCTGCTGCAAAAGAAGGCGCTGGAGGCTTCGACCAAGTTCCTGATAATGGTATCGATTGCGATAGCGATCATCTCGTTCGCCACGGTACTTGTCTACGGCGCCACAAACAGCCTATCCCTGGCCAGCTATCCGCAGACGACCATACTGGCGTTCGCAGCCCTTCTCTTCGTCTCAGGCCTCGGCCTCGAAGCATCGTTCTTCCCGTTCAACGTCCTTGTGCCAGACGTCTACCAGGGCGCACCTGCGTACGTCACGTCTATGCTAGGCGGCATAAACAAGAAAGTGGCCTTTGCCGCGCTTCTGCAGATAGTGATGCTCCTATTCATATCCTACAGCTTCCTGTTCAACGTGATAGCTGTGCTTGCCGTCCTCACAATGTTCTTCGGCAACATCGCAGCGCTTTCCCAGTTCAGCCTGAAGAGGATTCTGGCATACTCGTCAATCTCGCAGGCCGGATACATAATGATCGGCGTCGCCGCCGCATCGGCGCTCGGGGTAGAGGCTACACTGTTCCAGATATTCGCGCATATGTTCTTGTTCATAGGCGTGCTATCAATCTTCGCCTGGCTCGAATCGCACAACAGGAAGAGCATCAACGACCTCGCAGGCCTCAACAGCGAGAACAGGTTTGCTGCGTTCGCAATCAGCCTGTTCCTGCTGTCCCTTGTTGGGCTTCCATTCACGACAGGATTCGTCGGCAAGTTCCTTCTCTTCACCAGCGCAATATCCTCGAACCTTACGTGGCTGGCTATAGTTGGAATAATCAACAGCGTGATATCAATCTACTACTACACCAAGATAATCATAGCCATGTACGCGAAGAAGGAGGATGCAAGGCCTCTGAGGATGGACGCGTACATCGCCACCGTAGCGCTGGCATGCCTGGCAATAACCCTGGCGTTCGGCATATATCCGCAGCCGCTGATAACCATGGCGACCAACGCCGGAACGTTCCTGGTCCACGCCATTCCAGTACCGTAATCAAAGTCCAGATATGCCAAGGAGGATTGCAGGAGCGATCCCCAGCGCTATGGCCGCAATCGACAGGAAAGCACCAGTATAGATAACGCTCCTGCTTATCGGATTGTACGGGTCCAGCGATCTTGTGGCGTTGAAGAACGCGCGTTCCATCACCCAGAAGAAGTACGCCGCCACTATGACTATCGCTGCCATCGGTATAAGCCCGACTAGCCCGAATGTTGAGTATGCGCCGAAGAAGACCAGCAGGTCGCCTATGAAGCCCGTGGTCAGCGGCAGCCCGATGGTTATGAAAATTCCTGCAAGGAACAGGTAAGAGACATCAGGGACGCTCCTCACCAGCCCCTTTATCTTGTCAATCAGCAAAGTCCCGAAACCGTCGTCTATGCTTCCAGCCAGCATGAAGAGCATGGATATGGCTATTCCGTGGCTGAGCATAAGATAGATTCCGCCGGCATTGCCCAGTAGCGTGAAAGACGCGAGCCCGAAAGCAACTATCCCCATATCGGCCACGCTGGTGTAGGCTATCATCCTCTTCAGGTGGGACTGTTTCAGCGCTGTCAGTGCTCCGTATATTGCGGAGAACCCGAAGATTGCGGCGAGGTATATTGCATAGTGGCTCGCGATCGGCAGCATCAAGAACGTTATCAGGAAACCGTAGCCCCCGAACTTGAGCAGCACACCTGCAAGTATCATGCTGCCCGTAGCCGGCGCCTCGGTATGCGCGTCTGGCAGCCACGTGTGGAACGGGAACACCGGTGCCTTTATCATGAACGCAAGCACGAACAGCGCCAGGACAAGCAGCTGCGTCGATACTGGAAGAGATGCGCTAGCGAGCGATATGGCGCTTATGTTGAACGTGTGTGGCGTGGTGGACGCATACAGCACTATTATCCCTATGAGCAGACAAAGCGTCGCGACAAGCGAGTACACGATGAACTTTATAGCGGCATACCTTCTGTCGTACCCGCCATAGATGAAGATTATGAAGAAGAGCATAACTTCGCTTATCTCGAAGAAGATGTAGAACAGGAAGAGGTTCGCCGAGAGGAAAACTCCTAGAGCAGAGCCCTCGGAAAGCAGGAAGATCATGTTGTATATCCGCTCTCCCTTCCCTATGAAGTACTTCCCTACGAACGACGCCGCAAGGAAGACTATCACTGTCATCACAACAAGGATGAGGTTAAGCGAGGTGTACTGCAGGCTGAAACCGACCCCCAACGACGGTATGTAGTTGAAGTTGAATGTGAGCGGCGATAGTCCCTGTGTCTTCGCTACGTAGAGGGAGATCAGGAGCACCAGAGCGACCAGCACGGAGAACGCGATCGAGATGTTCCACGAATGTCTCTTATCCAGCGCGAGAAGCGGAACCAGGCCTAGGAACGGCAGGAGGACCATCAGCGGCAGTATGTAAACCACCATCGCGTCACCTGTTGCCGTACTTCGAGAGGAACGCAAGGTATCTGCCGAGGACCAAACCCGGAGCAGAAGGTCGCATCTTCTGCAGTATCTTTTGCAGCGTGTCCATGGTGATCACAGACTCTGCGCCGCTCTGTAGCGTCTCCTCTAGCGCAGCAAGCTTCGCCTGCTTGCATATGTTGGCGATGTCCGCGCCGGTGTATCCGGAAGTTATGTCTGCCAGCCTCGCGTAGTCTAGGTTCGGTGCAACAGGCGCCTTCTGGAGGTTCAGCGCGAATATCTTCTGCCTGTCGTCCTTGTCTGGAGGAGGTATGAATATGAGTTTGTCGAACCTTCCCGACCTGAGGATGGCGGCATCCAGCGCATCCGGCCTGTTCGTGGTGCCAACTAGCACTATTCCTGACGAATCCCTTATGCCGTCAAGCTCCTGCAGGAACTCTCCGGTTACCTGCACGTTGAACTGGGTCGCGTTCTCCCTCGATGCGACGAGGCTGTCAATCTCGTCTATGAACAGTATCGCAGGCGCGTTCTCCTTTGCCCTGTCGAACGTCTGCCTTATGGTTATCAACGCCCGCTCAAGGCCGGCCTTGCTCACATCCGCGCCTGACATCGTGACAAGGTGCACGTCGCCCAGCTCGTGCGCTATCGCCTGCATGAGCATCGTCTTTCCGGTTCCAGGAGGCCCGAACAGTAGTATACCCTTTATGTTCTGGACGTCGTACTTCTTGATGAGCTCTGGGTGCAGTATGGGTATCTCAACTGCCTCGTAGAGCGCCTTCTTCGCGTCCTTCAGGCCAATGACGTCATCAAGCGCCACTGCGTTCTCGGACTGCGCCACCTTCTCCGGATGGGTCCTGCGCTCGTAGTCGAGCTTGAACGTGTTATACACTTCAAGCTGCGCCAGCGAGGTCGATGCCTTCGTCACCTTAAGCACTTTCACGACGTCCTGCATCGTTATCTGAAGCATCTGGCTCTTGCTCAATGCGACGTCGGCGACCTGCCTAGCAACCTCGTCGCACACCGCCTTTATGTCTGCGCCGGAGAACCTGTTTGAGAGCTCGGCGAGCTTCTTGCAGTCTATATCGGTAGCGATCGGCAGCTTCTTCAGATAAGTCTTGAAAATCTTCTCCCTGCCCTTAACGTCAGGCAGCGGCATGTAGATTATCTTGTCGAACCTTCCCGGCCTCATCATGGCAGAGTCAACGAGGTTGGGCACGTTTGTCGCGCCGACTATGACCACGCCCTCCGTCTTCTGGAACCCGTCCATCTCTGCGAGCATCGTGGCGAGTATGTGCCTGCCGGATTCGCTCTCCGCGAACTCCCTGCTCCCTGCTATGCTGTCTATCTCGTCGAAGAACAGTATCGCCGGATGGTGCTTCTTCGCCGTCGCGAATACTTTGGACAGCGCCTGCGAAGATTCTCCGGCATACGGCGAAAGTATCGATGACGTCTTGACGTAGAAGAAACCTGCCCTGAGATCGTTTGCAAGGGCGCGCATTATCAGCGTCTTTCCCGTTCCAGGAGGCCCGAACAGCAGTATTCCCTTCGCCGGCTTGACTCCGTACGCGCCTGATATCTCACGGTGCTCTATCGGTGCGACCAGCGCCTCCCTGAGCTCCTTCTTAGTCTCATCGTAGTTCGCGACGTCGTCAAGGGTCTCCTTTGTACCGGAACTCAGGTCCTCGAACGCCTCGCCGAACTTGCCCAGGAAGTCCTGTTTCATCACTTCAAGGCCCTTCACGAGGTCGACGTTGCTGAACTCGAGCACGAATATCGCAACAGGCGTGACGAGGAAGCTAATGATCGGGATTATCGAGATAGGGCTCCTTGACACGAAGGACAGCGCCACATAACCTGCAGGCACTATCGCGCCGAAGACGCTGGCCTCGGCACCCTTGTAACCCGACCTGCTCTTGAGTGCGTGGTTGCTTATCACGAAGACCGTTATGAGCCAGAGCGCGAGCTGCACCAGTGTCGCAGGTAGGTCATATGACAGGACCGCGCCAGCGGCCTCGAACCCCGTGCCTATCTGTGCGCTGACCTTGAAGTTGAGGAACTGCCCTATGGCCGTGTTCCATGCACTGGAGATGTTCGCCAATCCTGGCGAAGGCTTGTTCGGCACCAGATACTGCGCTGCAGGGCTAAGCGCAATCAGGTTGTGGCCGGCTGTCGCGTTGTATGCGATGCCTGCGACGTTCTGTATGCCGGTCAGCCCTGTGAAGACCACGACGAATATCACGGCAACTGCTGCAAGCACCACTCCCCTGCGGAGCCCAAGCACGAGGACCGCGAGTACGAACGCAGGGATCTCGAGCACAGCGCCCAGGAAGGAGAGCGGCAGCATGATGAGCATATAGGTGAACGTGATGGTCCTGTAGTATTTGTATCCCAGGAACAGCGAGACGCTGACGAATATAGTGAATATCCAGGCAATGAGTGGTGCCTGGTACATCAACATCGGCAGTGTCTCGAAGAAGAGCGCCATCAGCCCTATCAGCGGATGGTACATGGCCAGCGCGAATGTTATTATGAGAAGCACGATCACTATCGGTATCGGGAGGAATGGAAACGCGATAGACACGCTAGCGAGCGTGAACGCCAGCGCCAGCGCGTCGGGGAAATTCTTCTGCGAGACAAAGCTCCTGATAAGGTCCTTGAGCCAGTAGTAAGAGAAGGGAACGAGCGACGCCTTTCCGCCCTGCACTGCTTTCTCCTCCTCGGGCTTCGCCTTAGCATCCTCGGTGCCGAGCATCTTCGATGTTATGGAGCGTTTGGGCGTCTTGGACTTCGCCGGCGCTTTCGACGTGCCTGCAGCAGTGGAGGGCGCATTCTTGTCGGTTCCAGAGGTAGTGCTAGCGCTTGAACTTGCAGGCATAATTTAATCCCCCAACATAAATATATTAATGTTGACGCTCTCTATATACCCTATACATTGGCCCCGTTGTAGCTCAATGGCAGAGCGGCCGGCTGTAGTCTGAAATCCTAACATTTTCATGTTAGAAACCGGCAGGTTGGGCGTTCGACTCGCTCCAACGGGAAATACTGAAGTGATTGAATGGCTAAGAAGGCTGCAAAGCCACGCAGGGCCGCTAAGGCCAAGAAGGCGAAGCCGAGCGCGGGCAAGAAGGACGTGTACGGCAACACGGTCAAGCACAGGGACGCATTCTGCGACATAGTCGCGGGCAAGGCCCCGGCGTACAGGATCTGGGAGGACCACGAGTACATAGCCATCCTGGACATATTCCCGAACACTCCTGGAGTGACGCTCGTCATACCGAAGCAGCACCACGAGAGCTATGCATTCGACCTGAGGAACAGGGACCTGAGGAAGCTCATGGTCGCGTCGAAGAAGGTCGCGCATCTCCTGGAGAAGAAGCTGGGCGCAAAGCGCGTGCACTTCGTGCTCGAGGGCACAGGAATAGACCACCTGCATGGCAAGCTCTACCCGGCGCACGGGCTCAAGAGCAAGCACGACAGCATGATGGCGCCCCAGACCAAGTTCTCGGCCAAGTACGAGGGCTACGTCAACACCCTTCCCGGACCAAGGGCCACGGACAAGGAGCTCAAGGCGCTGCAGAAGAAGATAACGAAGTGAACGGATGGGCCAGATAAAGGCATTCATCTTCGACAACGCCGGCGTCGTAGGCATCCCGACCACGAACATATCGCTCCACGAGCTCGCAGACCGCATCGGCCTGGACTACGACCACGTCAAGGGCGCATACTTCGGGCTCTCCGACCGCTCATGGGCCGGCGAGATAACCGAGGACAGGTTCTGGAACGAATTCGCCAAGAAGATAGGCATCAAGTACGGCAGGGAGCTCAAGAAGGAGATGTATGCGAGACACCTCTACCACACGGGCCGCAAGGGTCAGAACAAGAAGGTCGTCGCGGTCGTCAAAGCGCTAAAACAGAAGGGGTACACCGTAGCGCTCCTCACCAACGCTCTGCCGTTCCACTCGAAAGTGGACGTCAAGCTCGGGCACTACTCGCACTTCGACAAAGTCTTCGTTTCCTACAAGCTGGGCATGCGGAAGCCGCAGGCCAGGATATTCAGGCACTGCCTAAAGGCCCTCAAACTGAAGCCAGGAGAGTGCATCTTCATAGACGACAATCTTGTCAACGTGAACGGCGCAAGGCAGGTGGGTATCAAGTCAATACACTTCAAGAACGCGGGCCAGTTGGAAAGGCAGCTCAGGCCTTATCTCCGATAAACATTTAAACCAGAACGGGCAATACTACTTTGCGTGACACTGATTTTCGAGCATCATGCCTTGGTCGTCTAGTGGTCTAGGATGGAAGCCTGTCACGTTTCCGACACGGGTCCGAATCCCGTCCAAGGCGTTTTTATCTCATCGCAGACGAAGGCTTGCCGTTGAGAACATCGTTGAGCCTCTTGTTCGTCTCCTCCCAGTTTATGTTCGAAAGAAATACGTTAACGTATGTGGCTTTGTCTGTGCCGTAATCTATAGCATATGCATGCTCCCAGCAGTCTAGAGCGATCACCACATCGTTTGATATCGCCGGCACATTAATGCTGTGCTCGTTTATGACCCAGTTGTGGAGTTGCTTTCTTACTCGGTCATATGTGACCAGCACCCAGCCTGGTGTCGAGGCTGCGTCTGCCCTTGTCTCGGCCATCCATTTATCTACGGTACCGAAGGATTCCTTCAGTAGGGATCTGAATTGATCGTCAGGCTCGTTGACCGGTTCGAGGTTCTCGAAGTATGCCTTGTGGAGATAACTTCCATTATAAGCGACTATCTCGCGTCGCTTCAGTTCGCTGTATGGGCCGTAGCTGAAGTTCGCGTTCTTCTGCAAATATTCAGGATCGGTGTCGAGCTGCTTTCTCATCTCGGCGAGCTTCTGCTCTATCTCGTTGAGTTTCTTCACATAACCCGCATAAAGACCAAGGTGCGCCTTTATCTGCTTCGGCGTGAGGCCCTTGACCGCACCCTCCTCGAGAAGCGCAGAGAAATCTTTTACTTCATGTTCGCTAGGCATATTGGAGATATGAGTACTCCTAGTTAATAAAACTTTCTTTGAAATCCACTAGCGCATGACGGTTTATGCTCCATGTTGAACCTTGATCACGATTCCACTCAGGTAACATTGAAGTAGAGTATCCTTAGCGCTCCCCATTCCGTGCCGACCGCTACGGTATATGTTCCGGGCTGGAACTGCTCAAACCATGCGGTCGGGCCAAAGCCGCTCCATGTGCCATTTATCGAGATTGTTGCGACGATGGGGAAGGATTCGTTGAGGGTGGTGTAGTTGTTTCCCTGTCTCACGTAGTATGTCGCGTTGTCGCTGTGGGGCTTGAAGTTGTAGCCATAGATATTGAATGCTGCCACATTATCACTACAGTAATAAGCGTATTCTGAAATATATAAAGATAGCGGAAAATGAAATATTCTGCAAGGAAATTTGTTATTTTGTGAGGTATTTAAAGGCCCTTTACTCCACCGCAACCCTCACCAACGTGAGGGGCGGTTCCGTTCTCGCCAACGCTCGTTTAAGCTTGCAAACAAGCAATCTAAGGGCACCCATTTGCGGTCATTTTGGTGGGGGGCAAAATGACCGTGACGAGCCTGCCGAAGGCAGGCGAGGAACTGACTGACAGCAGAAAATGACGGATTTTCCTTGTTGTCAGTAGCTCGACGACAAAAATAGGGTCATTTTTGGTTTCCGTCGAAGGTTTTCTGACACCTCACAGCGTAAAAAGCTGTTCTGCTGCGCAGTTATGGGCTTTTTATAAAGAAAATCTTATATATTTGAAAAGATAAACGATTAACATGGCAGAAAACCCAGTAGCAATGTTTGTGGCCCTGTGCGTGGCTCTTTTCACTGCACTGAGCTTGCTCAACGTTGCTGGTTTGTCAACGTCGTTGTTTAGTGCAGCTACAAGTGGAAGCACCGCACAATTCGCTATTGCCACACAAAACTATTTTTATGGATGGATTGGCGATGCAATAAGTGATGCCATTATAAGCCCGATAATATCGCTCTTGATTATGTTAGCATATTACTTGATGGACGGTCTCTCATCAAGTCCTCGCGGATCAGGCTTATAGAAAAATCGAATTTGTATAAAATCGCACCCGAGTGCTATTTATATTGCAAATTTCATATGCTTGTACATCGGTGGGTTCGAATGAGCTTGAGAGGGACAAAATCAAAGTCTGATTTTGCGAGTGGAACTAGGCTTGCGACCCGGGTTCAAATCCCGGCCAAGGCGTCTTCTATCTGTTGTGTGGAAAGGTATTTATATCTATTAATGCCGTATTAATACGTTGTTAATATGGTTAAAGCGCTCATAAACATAGATGAAGATACAAACAGACTACTAGCAATGATAAAAGCCCAGTTTGGACTTAAGGATAAGTCACAGGCTATAGAGGTGCTCGCTGAGGAGTACGAAGAGCTGATTTCCGAGCATCGCGT
>JASHUB010000003.1 GCA_030040265.1 Microcaldota archaeon | reverse complement strand
CAGTCGAGAACTTCAATGCGTACATGGACGGCGGCTTCAAGCGACTGCTTTCATAGAACATTTTTAAAAACGTCCATCCCATATAACTTGTTCTCATGGAGCAGTCAAAAGCGCGAAGGTCGGAGGCGGTGTTCAAACGTGTCCTCAGCAGAGTCGCACCTAACGCAAAGGAGGCCGCGAAGACCGCAGCGAATGCGGAGATGCTGACAGACCGCCTCAAGAAGATCGCACCGAGCAGCGTGAAGATTGTTGTGACCGGGTCTATAGCGAAGGGGACCGACCTGAGCGGCTCGAAGGACATCGACGTGTTCATGCTCTTCGACAAGAGGAAGCCGAAAGAGGAGATAGTGAAGAACGGGCTTGCCTATGCGAAGAAGATGGTCGACCCGAAAGGCAACGAACGCTACGAGATGCGGTACGCCGAGCATCCATACATAAGATTGTACCTCGACTCGCTTGGCATCAAGGCAGACATAGTGCCTGCCCTCAAGATAGACAACATAGAGGAGATGGGCACTGCCGTGGACAGGTCGCCGATGCACACTGAGTTCGTGAACAAGAACCTGACAGCGGCGCAGAAGGGAGACGTCAGGCTCCTGAAGCAGTTCCTCAAGGCGCACGACCTGTACGGAGCTGAGCTGAAGATAAAGGGGTTCTCCGGCTATCTTTGCGAGTTGTTGATCTACCATTACGGCTCGCTCCTGAAACTTTTCGAGCGCGCGACCGACTTCAAGACGCCGCTCTACATCAACCCGCGCAACAGGCAGGAATCTCACGACCAGAAGATGGTGAAGCAGTTCCAGTCCGAATTCGTGGTCGTCGACCCGGTCGACCCGAATAGGAACGTTGCCGCGATAGTGTCAAAGAAGGCCCTTGGCAGGTTCGTGGTGCTCACGCGGCTTTTCCTAGAGTCGCCCAGCGATGGCATGTTCAGTAAAAGGACGGTGGACGGGAAGAGATCCGAGCGTGAGCTCGCCTCCTTCCTGAAGGAGACGGGACTGCAGTCGTTCCTGATAGTGACACCCATTCCAGACATAAGCGAAGACATCACCTGGCCGCAACTTAAGAAGATACGTGACGGTATGCTAGAGCAGTTGGAGAGGTATGGATTCGGAGTCTACCTGGCTATGCCTTGGGTCTCCGGCAGGAAGGGCCTTATGCTCTTCCTTGCGCCTGACAACCGCATCAAGACCAGGTTCCTCAAAGGCCCAGACGCACTGAGGACGAAGGCAACCACCGCTTTCATCAAGAAGCACAACAAGGCGTTCGGCTTCGAGTTCCGCGACAGCGCAATAAATGCGCTTGAGAGGAGCAGGTACGAAACCATGGGCGACGCGCTCTCCGACTTCCTGAAGAGGAAGGTTGTGAAAGGCCGGAAAGACGTAAAGCTCTCCGATGCAAAGCTTTTTGTAGGTCGGATACCAAAAGAGCATCAGGAACAGGCGTACATAGAGATGAGAAAAAGGCTTGACCTATGACTAGAATACATATCTTCTGTCTATTTTCTCTAATCGGAGCAGCTCTTTTAGCAGATCTATTCGGCGTATCTTTTGCTTTTTACCTTTTGACAAAGCTATGACGCTCTGCATCGTGCGCTTGTCGCTTCCGAGGAACTCATGGGCTTCACGATACTTGATGCGCGACATTATGCCGCAGTAATCGGTCGCTTCAGAGACGAGGTTGTCTCGTATCTTCTCTATCGGATATCCCCTCGCGATGAGCCTCTCCCTGACTGTCTCGAGGTGCTCCCTCAGCACTATGACGACAGCATCGGGCAGGCTGAACTCGCAGAGAAGGTGGCCTTCGAGTATGAGATACTCCGACCTCCTGCGCTTGATCTCCTTCTCCAGTTCCTTCTTCAGGAGTGCCATCTTGACTATTCTGGCACCGAACTTGTCCTTGGACGAATAGAGCCGCTTCTTCTTGACAACGTCATTCACGCGTATCAGGTCGGCCTTTTTCAGCGCTGATTTCAGCTTGAGCGCTATGGTCGACTTACCCGTACCTGGCGTCCCGGTTATGACGATGAGTTTCATGAAAAGGACTTACCCGAGTATGTTGCCCGCTGTCTCGAGTAGGGTGTTGATCGCCCTGTTGCTGCCTTCAAGCGTGAACAGGTAGCTTACGGGCTGGTTGATGGTCAGTATGTAGTTCTTGGGGCCAGAGAAGATCCAGGTCCCGAGCATGTAGTCCTTGTACGACACCGAGACGTCTGCGACGTAGTGCGAGACGTTTATGAGCCTGCCGATCATCTGGTCGAGCGCTTCATCATAGTTTTCGACCGTTATGGTCTCCTCGCTGCTCACGTTCCTGTTCACGAACAGCGGCTTTATGTAAGGGACCTTGAGCGCCGACGACTTTATGTGGATGACCTCGTCTATCTTGTCGTACTGGACATTGGCTGCATCCAGCTCGGACTCGAGTTTCTTTTTCTCATCATCCATCGTCTTCGCGATGTTGTCAAAATAAGAGTCGACCTCCGCCTTTATGCCGGGCATCGCGTCCTTCGCCTTCTGGTTCTTCCTGAACTTCGAGGGGTTCAGGAGCAGGTCCCTGAAGCTGATGCCGTACTCCTTGGTCACAACATCGTCTATGTCAGCGACAAACTGGTCGGTTTGCGCATCCCAAGGAACTTCGTCTGCCATGATTACACCGAGTATATACCGGTTAAACAATTATTAAGCTTTTGTAGGGCATAATCTAACGGTGAGTTCTTGCAAGACATAGAGTCCAGGATACTCAAGGACATAAAGATATTCGAGACTAACATCAAGAAGCTGGACAGGAGCAGGCTCAGCGGTGAAGAGGACTCGGTGGTCAAGCTGGCGGAGATGTACGCGAAGGACTCTGGCTCGTTCATGGCGAAGAAGGACCTGTACACGTCCTTCTCAAGCATAGCCTACGCGCACGGGCTTCTCGACGCGATACTCAAGCTGAAACACTTGTCGGAGTGAAGTTATGCAGAAGGTCAAGGAGGGAGAGGCGGCGATCACGGTGCGCAACGGGGTGTTCTTCAACCCGCAGATGGGGAAGCTTAGAGACATCTCTGTCTCGTTCCTCAAGGCTGCAGGCAGCGGCGGATCGCTGCTGGACTGCACGGCTGCGACCGGGATAAGGGCGATAAGATACGCGCTAGAGGCAGGGTACAAGGACGTCACGATACTCGACATGAACAGGCAGGCGTATGCCAATGCAAAGGAGAACGCGAAGCGGAACAGGATTCGCGCAGAAGTGCTGAACACGAGCCTCCAGGAGTTCGCAAACACCACAGGTGGACGCTTCGATGTGATAGACCTTGACCCGTTCGGCTCGCCTGCGCCAGAAGTATACGACATGATGAAGGTGCTGAAGGACAACGCGTTGCTCATGGTCACCGCTACTGACACAGCAGTGCTCTGCGGCGCACACTCCGCTGCCTGCGTCAAGACGTACAATGCGAAGCCGCTGCACGGCGAGCTCTGCCACGAGACGGGGATGCGGATCCTCATAGGCTTCATACTCAAGAACGCGATGCAGTTCAACTACGGCATAGAACCTTTGGTCAGCATCGCGGACATGCACTACATGAGGGCATTCATTCGGGTGAAGCACGGAGCGGAGGAGGCTGCGCGTGCTGCCGAAGAGCTTGGTTTCGGCGCGTTCTGCACCAGATGCAAGAACTTTGTCCTTGCGAAGGGCATCGCGCCTGCGCTGGGCGGCGTGTGCGGCAACTGCGGTTCCAGGATGGAACTCTTCGGACCGCTGTGGCTCGGCAGGCTGAACAACAAGAAGGTGCTTTCGGAGATGCTTGGCGATGCACAGTCGACAGATGCGAGGCAGCTGATCAAGGCTCTGCGTTGGGAGCTTGACACTCCGCTATTCTATTCTGTGCCGAAGATAACGAAGTCTCTGGGCATCGGGTCGGTGTCTCCAGCCCTCGTGATAGAACGCCTGGAGGCCGAGGGCTTCGCTGCAAGCTACACGCACTTCGGCAGGGACGGCATCAAGACGGATGCCACGCTGAAGGACGTCATCAGAGCGGTGAGGGGACCGCGCAAGAAGGGAGCAATATAGATTTTGCCAGAGACTGATACGCATGGCCATGAAGATACTCGGAATAGGCGGAAGCCTGAGGAAAGGCTCGTACAGCGCAGCACTGCTTAGGGCAGCGACAGAGCTTCTTCCAAATGGGGTGACGATGGAGATCGCCGACTTATCTGGGATACCGATGTTCAACCAGGACGACGAAGCGTCTCCGCCTGAACCTGTGCGCAGGTTCAAGTCACAGATAAAGGAGGCAGATGCCATACTGTTCTCGACACCGGAGTACAACTTCGGCATCCCTGGTTATCTGAAGAACGCCATCGATTGGGCGTCTAGGCCAAACGGGGACAACTCATTCAAGGACAAGCCGGCCGCCATCATGAGCTCTTCGGGAGGCATGCTGGGCGGCATAAAGGCGCAGCTCCAGCTGAGGCAGATACTAGTTTATCTGGACATGCACGCGCTCAACGACAGCATAGTGGCTTCAGGAGTCAACAAGATCATAGATGCGGACGGCAAACTTACCGACCAGCGGATGCGAGACAGGGTAAAACAAGTGGTGGAAGAACTGGTTGCATGGGCGAACAGGCTGTCGGCTAAACGGTGACCACGGTAACGTTGCTCATCCTTATCGCGTCTTCGGGCTTCGCCAGGCTGCCTATCACTGCTGGCTTTCCGGTAGAGTCGACGAAGTCTATGCAGGCCTCGACCTTCGGCGCCATGCTACCTTCTTCGAACTCGCCCTCGTCCAGCATAACGCCGAGTTCCACGGAGGATATCCTCTTTACCTTGCGTTGGCTCTTCCTGCCGTAGTTGACGTACGCACCGTCAACAGTGGTCAGTATCACGAGGCGGTCCGCCTTGAGCTCCTTTGCGATCACCGCAGATGCGCGGTCCTTGTCGATCACAGCATCCTGGTAGCGCAGTGCACCGCCCTGCACCGAGACCGGGACTCCGCCTCCTCCGCCGCATATCACTATGTACCCGCTCTTGAGAAGAGCGGCGATGAACGAAGCTTCCAGCACCCTGGCCGGGATCGGGGACGGCACTACACGGCGCGGGCCATTGAGAGTGTTGGCCACGCTCGTTCCTTTCTTGCGCAAGGAGTCTGCCTCCTTGGTGGAGAGCACTTTGCCTATGGGTTTTGATGGATTGCGGAAAGCCCTGTCCATCGGATCGACTATGGAGCGCGTTATTACGGTTGCTGTGCTTTCCATCGCGCCTGGAATGCTGTTCTCTATCATGAGTCCTATTTCAGCTTCGGTCTGCGCGGTCAGCACTGCTAGGCTCTTGCTCTCGATCGTCGCCAGCTCTCCGACCTGCGGGCCGTTGCCGTGCGTCACCGCGACTTCATGCCCCGCCTTGTGCAGCCTTGCGATCATCTTCGCTGCTGGTGCGATGTTGCCTCCGTCGAGCGCGTTGCCTCCGAGCGCAATCACGTATCTCAAGATCCCACGCGATACGATACGAAGTCCGGCATTAAATACGTATTTGTCATACCTAGCCAGCACGCTTAAATATAAGAAGACCATTAAATGTAATTGGAGAGATGGGAAAAAGGTAAACGTACTTGCTTACTTCGACCTGGTGGGAGGATGGAGAAAGAAAAGTATAGATGGGATGTGAAGAGGGCTGTTGACTTCAAGGGGGCGGCGCTGGAGCTTTCGGTTGCGAACAACATGAGCGTCAAGGAGCTGGGGCAGCTCGGTGACATACGCACGCTTGTTGAGAACAGTTGCGTTCTTTGCGATAAGTTGCTGATGGGCAGCGAGACGAAACTTGTACCGCCCAAGTACCTTCAAGAGAGGGACAGGTTCGTCAAGGCCGGACTGGTATGGAGGCGGCTGATGTGCCTTTCGTGCTACAACCACACAAGGGAGGACGGCATTGTCAGAGACAGGGAGAGAAAGGCAGGTAAGGAAGAGGACAAATCGCTGACCAAGTCGCTGATAAACTCCTTCCTGATGCAGGGCTCCGGCTAGTTCTTCTTCGGCTTGCCTGGCCTTACATCGACGGCTATCAGGTGGCTGTTCTCATCGAAGCCGACAGCTGACTTGAACGAGTTGGCATCCAGGGTTACCGTGCTGTCCGAGTACGGGTCGTTTATGTAGAACGCATCCTTCTCGTAGCCCTTGACCACTATCCAGTGTGGAGACGACTCGAGATACGGGTTTATGACGTTCGCATCTATGAGCACTATCGGTATGTAGTTCGAGGACAGGGCCTTCTTTACGGTCTGCAGCGACACCGAGCCGTTCTCCTCTTCGTTGCCCAGCGCCTCAGACTTCTGCTTTATCTCGCTGAACGACGCATTGAGCGTGTCAAGGTTGACGTTCTCGTACACCGCAAGCTTCCGCTCGTATCCCTCGTCCTTTGTGTTGCTTATTATGCCGACCTTTGCGCCGCGCTTCGCGAGAGCGTAAGCAAGGCCGTATTTCGAACCGTGCCATACGCTGCCGTTGACGGCCTCCTGCCAGATGCTGTATTCGTGGTCCTTCTTGAACTTGAACTCTGGGTCTATGTACTTCAGGACCATCATTGCACAGGCGGCAGAGCTTGTGAACTCCTCTGTCTGCGGGTAGTGTGGTATGTCGAGCATGACCTTCTCCTTTATCCTTGCCTTCTTTATCTTTGAGATTATCGCCTTCTTGGGTGCCTGATCCTTCTTCGCAGCTGGTCGCCTAGCCTTAGGCTTGAACTTGGGCTTCGCCCTTGTCGTATTCTTTCTAGTGTTTCGTGATTTCGCCATACCACCATCCCATAGGAAGTGCAGGGAGAGAGATTTGTCCAACATTTCTGTTATTGAACTCCCGTAGGCCTAAGCCAACAGATCTTGAGTCTGCCGCGTTTGACCAGGCTCCGCCATCCCTGCACAACATATTGATTGTTATGTTGTGTTTTAAACCCTTTGGATTCCAATCCAACTATTGAATTTATCTGATATATAAAGCTAACCCTCGTCTCCTTTCCATTGCATGGAGCGAAAACGCATTTGCCTGCGGTTTTGTCGTCGCTTTCTAGTGCGATTGCTCCGCGATCAGTTCGTCGAGCCTTTCCCGGACCCCAGGAATGTCCCTCGCTTCAGAGAAAAACGCTGCTATTTTGCCCTTTGCGTCTGCGGTTAATCTCCCCTCCTGGCCCAGACATGCTTCTGTTTCTTCGGTCACCAGCAAAAGCCTTTCATTGAGCGCGTGCTGCCTGAAGAACAGATCCACATCGGACGAGGAGAAGCCTAATTGCTGCAGTCCACTTGCAGTTATCACACCTGAGCTTTGCGCATATGCAGTTGCCAATAGTTCGGGCCTCCGTGTCCATAACCCGTTCAGAATGCCGACTGCCTTTATCGCTTCTTGTTCTTCTGCGGTGGGTTTCACCAGCCCCGTTTCTATCAGCCACTGCTTTGCCACCCAGAAGTGCTGGTTCGCAGTATGGGCCAGGATGCCAGCTTGCGCGCCGGTGTTGTTGATGACGCCTTGAAGCGCAGCACGTGTTTTGGCCATGTATGGTCTCCGGACATCGTCCACCAGGCCCATCAGTAGCGCGTGGTCGCCCACAATGCACGTTGAACCGCCAGCGCGCATCACCTGTTTCTGGGAGTCGGAAGCCAATCTGTGGTACTTCTCCAGGAAGGCTTGGTCAAATTTCTCTACGAACACGCCGAAACGCGCAAGTGTGTAAGCGAGATGCGCGGTGTATGCACGCGTGTTGCCATCAAGGAATGGATGTAGTATGGCCCTCGAGGATTGGAATACCGCTTCTGCACGCAATGCCTCGTCCAAAGTGGTCGCCCTTCCGAGCAGGGCGTCCGAGACGCTGCACCACGAAGCGTATAGTTCGGGCAGACCTGTGGTTATGTGGAAGAGCACCAGGAACTGCGCCCTTGGATTGCCCGCTGCATTTTTTACGTCTTGAGTGTTTCCGCCGAAGGCTTGGAACGTCGATGCCATCACGTGCTCTGCTGGACGGTTGCGTATCTTTCTCGAGCCGTATGAGCGGAGCTTGCTCATGTTGCTTATATCTATCTCAATAGTCGTGTTTCCCATGCAGCTCTCGAGAAAGACATCTGCAAGCGTGACGTATATGCTTGTTGCGTCATAGCCTTCGCTTTGCATGCGGGCCGCCTCTTGTGATATCCCTCTCGAGACCGGATCGCCGGCAGGCCTGTCTAACGTGTACAATTCGCGTGACGCGACTTCGGGCGTGACTTCGAATTTGCAGTGCCCGGTCATTATCCGGTGCAGTCTCTTGAGCATCTCTCCGGAGGGGGCGGAATCCCGAAGCAGCTCTGAGCGGCTGCTAAGGAACTTGTTCCAGCCTACTGCAGGGTCGCCCTTGAATGCGTCAAACTGCATCTGCACTGCCATAACATCAACCGGCTATCTGATTTTCATGATATATAAAGCTGACTTCGGGAGGCCCGTCTAGCAATCTACGCCTATTTAAACTTAGCAGAAACATAGATATCGATTGATTCTGATGGAGATAACGAAGGTAGACGAAGTCAGATATGCCATCGAAAAGGACGAGAAACAAGGCATGACGACCGGCGTGACACTCTACGCAAACGATGCGCTTTTTGAAAAGATAAAGAAGGACCACACAATAAACCAGGCGGTCAACGCCACCACCATGCCAGGGATAGCCGGGAACGTGCTCGTGATGCCAGATGGCCACGAAGGATACGGGCTTCCGGTAGGCGGCGTGGTTGCTTTTGATGCAGAAAATGGCATTGTGTCGCCCGGAGCCTGTGGCTACGACATAAACTGCGGGGTCAGGCTGATCAAGACCAACCTGACCGAGAAAGACCTGAAGCCGAAGATGCACCAACTGCTTGGACTACTCTTCAAGAACGTGCCCAGCGGTGTGGGCAGCGAACTGAAGACGGGACTGACTGCGGACGACCTTGAAAGAATCTGCGAAGAGGGCGTAGAGTATGCAGTCTCCAAAGGTTTTGGGCAGAAGGATGACATCGAGTTCACCGAAGAGATGGGAACCATGAAAGGGGCGGCATTCGACAAGGTCAGCAAGGACGCAAGAGCCAGAGGGAAACACGAACTCGGAACTCTCGGATCGGGCAACCACTTCCTCGAAATCCAGAAAGTGGAGAAGATATTCAAGAAGGACGTCGCGAAGGTCTACGGGCTTAGCGAGGGACAGGTGGTAGTGATGGTTCACACCGGTTCGCGCGGCTTTGGTCACCAGATTTGCAGCGACTTTCTGAAGAGGCTTGTCCCGTATCAGCAGCAGAAGGACATAAAGCTCGTCGACCCAGAACTGAGCTACGCACATGTTGGGGACCAGGAGGCGCAGGACTATCTCGGCGCGATGAGATGCGCGGTCAACTTTGCGTTCACGAACAGGCAGATAATCACCAACTCGGTGAGGAAGAGCTTTGAGGAGGTCTTCGGCAAGAGCAGCGACGCGCTCGGCATGGAACTTCTTTATGACGTGGCCCACAACATCGTGAAGCTAGAGGAGCACAGCGTGGATGGAAAGAGGATGAAGCTCCTCGTGCACAGGAAGGGTGCGACAAGATCGTTCCCGAAAGGGCATAAAGAGGTCAACTCCGCTTACCGTAGCGTCGGCCAGCCAGTCCTCATACCTGGAAGCATGAGCACTGCGAGCTATGTGCTCTGCGGAGCCGAAGGCTCGATGAAGGAGACCTTTGGGTCTTCGTGCCACGGTTCCGGCAGGGTGATGTCGAGGCATCAGGCCCTCCGCGACATCCCTGCGGAAAAGACTTTCGATGCGCTGGAAAAGAAGGGCGTCCAGATCATGGTCAAGAGCAGGAAGCTTATAAGTGAGGAGGCGGAGTGGGCGTACAAGAATGTTGACGATGTTGTCAGCGTCGTCCAGAAGGCGGGCCTGGCGGACATCGTGGCAAGAAACGCCCCGTTGGGCGTTGTGAAGGGCTAGAGCGCGCTTGCCTGCATCGTTATCCTTACCTTGCGTGAAAGTTCCTCTGCCATAGGCATGTGGACCGACTTCGAAAGCGCATCGAGCACTGTCAAAGCATCACGGAGCCTCTTTTTCTGCACCAGATGCAGCGCAAGGTAATAGTAAGCGTTCGGTTCCTGCTTGTTGAGCATCATGGACAGCTTTTCCTCAGCAGACTTGTCCGAAGTCTCGACCGCGTAGACCATGTTGGCGTATTCCGTGGCGATGCTAGTCTTTTGCAGTGCATTGAGAAGCTGGAGCGTCTTTGCCGCGAGGTGAAGCCTCTTCAGACGCACGTTGGTTATGAAATCTAGGTAGAGCAGCTTCTCGTCCCGCTGCGCATCCTGGTCGAGCGACACGAGTTTTATCGCCCGGAACAGGTAATCCTTCGCGGTGACGATAGTGTAGAGCGAGTCGTGCATGTTCTTCGCATTCTGCTCCATGTATCCCAAAAGGTTGTGGTCCTGATCGTGGTACTGGCGATCCGAATAGTAGCGGTAGAATATACCTGCGCAGTACACTGAGACTGGGTCGTCTTTCTGTCCCGCGATGGACGGGAAATAAGTCGCAGCGGCATCCCACTTTGAGTCTCCTATTAGCTGCCACACGGTCTCGATGGACTTTGACGCTGACTTGTCAACGTTTTTTGCCGCCATGGTGCATGGAAGTTCGCAGAAATGGCATATCCCGTCTTTGTTTGGCGAGCGGACATCCGATCCGCAAGCCTTGCACTCCTTCTTTCCTTGCTTTGGCAGGCTGACCTGTTTGATGTACTTGGCTAGGTCTGCGTCGGACACGATTAGAATGGCACGTATAGGATTTTAACCCTGCCTACTTTTTCCTGAGCACGACGAACAGGTGCATCTCGTCGTATGGTGCTATGTTTATCTTTTCGAGGATCTCAAAACCAGATGATATCTCCTCCAGGAACTCCTTGTATACCTGCTTTGGGTCCCTGCCGACGTCTATGCTCTGCGACTTTATCGCGACGTATGCGTAGCCCCCAGTCTTGAGCAGCGCGCCGTTCTTCAGGAGTATCTGGGCCTGGTCCCTTGCGGCCACGTCCTGGTACAGGACATCTGCCGAGCCAGCGTCGGAAGCGTAAGCATCGGTGTTCCTTGCATCGCCCATTATCGGGAAGACATTGGGGCGGTCCTCGCTCATCTTTATCAGTTCCCTTGCGTTCCGCTCGGAAAGCTCGATGGCGTACAGCTCGCCGCGTTCGCCGACTATGTCGCTCACATGGCTGCACGTGGTGCCTGTCGCAGCTCCGAGATAAAGGACCCTGCTCCCGGGCTTTATCTGCATGCCCTTCATGCCCTTCATTATCGCTGCTGAGAGCTTGCTCCTGTACGGGTCCCACATCCGATATTCCTTGCCCTTCTCCTCTATGAGGCGCTCGCCATAGACCGCCTTGCCAGGCGCGAGATTCAGCGTGGCCAGCTTTCCATCGATCTTGAAAACGCCGTCAAATATCTCCACTAGCTTCATGCATATCCTTTAATATCTTAAGTTAATAAGTATATTGGCGACGTGATGGCATGGTTTCCTTTGACACCTTGCTGACGGAAATGATAGGGATAAGCAAGGAGGCCGCCACTACAGAAGCGCTGCTCAGCAAGTTCAGCGAGAAGGTAAAGACTAATTTTGGGATAGACTCCTTCGTGATAAAGGACGTGCATAAGAACAAGGAGACGGTCAATTCCGCAGAAGAGTTTGCGATGAACACGGGCAAGCCGTACATCGATAACCGGCTCAGCCAGTATTCGTCCTTTCCGGAGCTCATAAGGTACTACAACGAGGGATACAAGAGCTGCCTCATCCTGCCCGTTGGGGAGGGAAAGAAAGCTTTCGGCATAGTGACGCTGCTTTCGAAGAACGAGGACAAGTTTGACAACAGCCTGCTCGAGGCGCTGGGCCTGCTCACGAACATAGTCGGCTACGATATCATAATAAAGTCGGAGAAGGAGCGGAGCGTCAGGGTGGCAAGGTACTTCGACGCGGCATTCAACAGCACCACGCCGCAGTTGCTAGTGGACGCGTCAGGCAATTTGGTGAAAGCGAACAAGCAGGCGCTCACGATACTGAACAAGACGATCAAGGAGATTGTTGGCAAGCAAATATCCGACTTCTTCAGCATCGACCAGGCGTCTTTCACGCGCCTGAAGAACGGGTTGACACAGACCGCATCGGGTAAGGCCGATTCTGGACGCACGTTCAGCCTGACGTCCGGCAAGATAAGCGAGAAGCTGATGCACGTCGCCTTCTATGATATAACTGAGTCGCGTGAGCTGCTTGAGGGGACGCAGCTGATGCAGTACAGCAACGCCGAGGCTTTCATGCTGCTTGACGCGCAGACCAAGGTGGTCTGGGCAAGCAAGAACGTCGACCGCATACTCAAGATGCCGCAGGCCGAGATAACCAACAGGAGGCTCTCAGACCTTGTTTACGGCAACAAGAGCTTCGCACAGGAGCTGGACAAGATAGGGAACAGCATCTACACCACTTCGGCGAAGCTCAGCGTCGGGAACGACATCTACCTTGATACACGGCTGCTCGTTTACAAGAACTCCATCGGAGGGTACTCGTGCGTCGTGACGAACAACAACTTCGAGAAGTATGTCAACGCCGTGCAGCGGCTGGTTGACGATGTTGTGCAGATGTCCACCGACTCCATAGTGTCGATCGACCAGCTAGGCTATATCAAGAAGATGAACAAGAGCGCAGAGAGGCTGATGAACTGCAGGACAGAGGACCTTGCAGGGACTCCTTTCTCGCTGCTCTGCGCAGACGCAGAGAGCCAGAACGCGCTAAACAAGGCGATATCTTTCGCTGCCAAGAATGGCGCCGTTACGAGCCTGTTCGTGAACCTGGTCAGCAAGGGCGGCACAGAGCCATTGCCGTGCGAACAGAGCATCGTGACGAACTTTGATGAGAACGGCAGCGTGATAGGATACCTGATCGTTAGCAAGGAGCTTGCGACGAAGCGCAGGATAGAGCGCCTGCAGGACACGGCGGAGGCGCTGGAGAGGGAGGCGGAGAAGCTCAAGACGGAGAGCGACCTCAAGACGCAGTTCATATACAACATATCGCACGACCTGAAGACACCGCTCACCAACATCAAGGGCTTCTCGAAGCTGATGATGGAGGGGCAGTTCGGGAAGCTGAACGAGGAGCAGCAGGAGTACCTGAGGATAATAATGGACGAGGCGGAGAGGCTCATGCAGCT
Source organism: Microcaldota archaeon (assembly GCA_030040265.1). GTDB lineage: Archaea > Micrarchaeota > Micrarchaeia > Micrarchaeales > CABMGC01 > JAKAWC01. The sequence continues at coordinate 28,291 of JASHUB010000003.1, read as the reverse complement.
CATACTCCAGATCCTTGACGTTGCGAAGCTCTCGTCGGGCAAGATAAAGCTTGACCGGCAGCAGGTCAGCCTGGCGAGGCTTGGCGAGAACCCGAGCATAAACGCCCTCGTGGAGGTCGCGACGAACAAGGGACTGACATTCAAGTGGGACGTCAACTACGACGTGCCGGAGATATCGGCAGACCCGAACAGGCTCATACAGGTGTTCGTCAACCTGATAGGCAACGCGATAAAGTTCACTGACAGCGGCAGCATAATCGTCAGGATAACCAACAGGAAGAGGAACGTTCGCGTCGATGTCACCGACACGGGCGTGGGGATCAGCAAGGAGGACAAGATAAAGCTCTTCAAGAAGTTCTACCAGCTGCCGAACAGGAAGGGCCTGACGCGGCAGGAGGGCCAGGGCACAGGGCTAGGCCTGTCAATATGCAAGGAGGTGGTCAACCTGCATGGCGGGAAGATGGGCGTGGTGTCGGAGCCGGGGAAGGGAAGCACCTTCTGGTTCACCATACCGATATTCGAGAGGAAGAAGAAGCAGAAGCCAGCGCAGCAGCCGGCCTCTCCGGAATAGTCACTTGAATACCGTGACCCAGGCTTCGCAGTCCCCGCCGAGCTTTGTCTGGTTTATGTACCTCGCATAGAGGTTGCTGTACGTCTGCCCATACCAGTAGCCCTTGAACGTCTCATTCACTATCGGTGCGCTGGTGTTGGAGAGATTTAGCTTCAGCAGCAACCCAGCGCTGTTGAAGGACGACAGGTGGTCCTTCATGTTGTAGCTGACGGTGTATACTGACGAGCTTTGCTCGGTGAACGATGTGCTCATGCCATAAGGAGTTATCTCGGATGCATTGGCGTAGTCTGTCGCGAAGGCCGCGCTGGGCGGCGTGCCAGAAGCGGCGGTGAACGTCGTGTTGTAAGTCGACTCGTCGCATCCTGCATCGGCCGAAAAGAGTGCGCTGTAGTTCGCCATCAGCGCGCCTATGGCCGTGCTGTTGGCGACAAGATATACCTGCGCAGTTGGCATCACCGTGACGCTGGTGACCGAGACGGAGATGGAGCTGACGCTCGGACCAGATGTGGTCGCACGGACCGTGCTGGTTACGGTGCTGACGGTTGTCCCGCTGCTAGAGTTTGATGTCTTTACGCCGGTTGGTGTGAACACTGCAGGATATATCACGACTGCAGAGGGGCTTGACCTGAGGCCGAGCCCTGTGTTTACGCTGCTGACAGTTATCTTCGCGCTTGTTGAGGATGCGGACGTCAATCCCACATGGAGGTCTGCCACGCCCGAACCTGTGCTGCTGATGTTTATCGATGACCCGGAGGCGAGCGTGAACCTGACCACAGGATTGCTCAGTATCGGCACTGTGCCGACATACATTGTCGCAGTGCCGTTTGATGCGCTCTGCAGGACCAATGCCTTCGAGACGCCCCCGCTTGTTATCGTGAAGTAGGCACTCTGGTTAGGTGCAAGCGTGAAAGTCTGGCCTGTCCCAAGGCCGGACACCCCCGAGCTGGGAAGCAGCGCATAGATTATGCCTATGACTATCAATATCACTATAACGCCAGCGACCGCGCCTATCGGGCTAATCCTTCTCTGCTGAACGTTCTTCAGCGTCCTCGGTTGGAGGGGCCTGTTCTGGAGAGGCCGGTTTTGCATAGGTGCCTGTTGTCTCTGCGCTGCCATGATATCAGACTTATTGCTACCCTTATATTTATTAACATTTCCCGTCCACTACTCGGTCGTTTATCGGTGTACCCCGAGTCCCTGGATAGATATTAATGTTTTTGCTGGCCTATCGTATAGGCGATCATATGGAGGTACAGGAAGAACTCAAGGCAGACATAATAGCGGCGATAAACGACAAGCAGCAGGTCACTTACAACGAACTAAAGAGCCTGACCACTTCTCTTGGCGTGGACGAGGATACGCTCAGGAGGAACCTCAAGGAGCTGGAGATATCCAATTCCATTGCCGCGAGAAACAGCGGCGGCATACTCACTTATTACGTCCTGCAGGATGCGCCCGCAGCCTTCAGGAGGGTGTTCATCGTCGAGGACGACAAGAACATAAACAAGCTCATGTCCCTGACCGTTGGGAAGGGCTTCGACATAACGCAGGTTTACGATGGCAGGGAGGCGCTGCAGAAGATCAAGTTTGAGAAGCCCGACCTGATCATACTGGACCTCATGCTTCCTGGCGCTGACGGGCTGGAGGTCTGCCAAACGATAAAGAAGGATCCAAACCTCAAGGACATAATAGTAATAATAGTAAGCGCGATGGACGCGACTTCGAATAGGTTCAAAGGCATAAAGTACGGTGCGGACTATTACATAAAGAAGCCGTTCGACCCTGACGAGCTGCGCAGCCTGGTGACGATATTCCTGAAGAAAAAAGGGAAGCGTTTCGATCCCTTGATCGACCTGCCGAACGAGGACAAGATATCGGACGCTGTCGAGAAGGCAATCACGGACAGGAACTCCGGCTATGAGATGGGCAGGCTGAGGGTGGAGGGACTTGCTGCCTTTGCAGGCAGATTCGGCAACGAATCAGGGCTCACGATACTCAGGCTCGTCTCGCAGCTGCTCCAAGACAAGGTCAAGGAAGCGGGCAAGGGCGCGTTCGTCGGATTCCTGAACGGCGACGACTTCGTCCTAGCCGGAGATAAGGGAAGCGTCTCGAGGGTAGTCGAGGGGATAAGGACAGACTTCCACGCTGTGCTGCCGTTCATCTACCAGGGCGAGGGATACAAGCCCATAGAGCTCGGGATAGAGGACATGTACGGTGCGGAGAAACCGGAACTTGGGATAGCGTACTCGCAGATAAAGAAAGAGGACGTGATGGAGAGGCGCGCCGAAATACTCAAGAAGCACGATCCGAAGGACATAGGCTCCTATACCTACGACGAGCTCAGGAGGATGCTGGGCAGCGACGGGCTGGACATAACAATAACCAGGGATCCCGAAGGGGACGTGAAGCTAAGCGTAGGAAAATCCGGAAAATAGAGCTGCCTCACTTTGACTTTTTGCCCTTCTTCTTGTTGGGCGTCGACGGCTGCTCCTTGCTCTCCAGAAGTGCGGAGATGTGCGTCTCCTCCTCAGGCCTAGACTCTACCCCGCTGAACTGAAGCGCCTGATTCTCGATGCCTCCCCTTTGGATGACCTCGTTTATCTGCTGCGTCCTCCGCAGCGCCTCCAGGGCCTTTGTCCCTGCCCTTGAAGTTCTTGCGCGCTTCGGGGCTGCCTTTGCCCTCCCCTTTCCTGCCTTCTTCCCTCTTTTTGGCATGGTATCCTCAAAAGCTAATATATATGTAGGCGAACATTTTATAAATGTATATCAGTAATTCTTGGTTTACCGATGATAGATTACTACAAAAAACCATTCACCGCAGAGGAGAGTCTATCGGCGCTCAACCCCGTGCTGCGTGCCTGGTTTGAGAAGAAGTACAAGGGTCTTACGCCGCCACAGCGCTACTCGTTCAGGCTCATAAAGGAGGAGAAGAACCTGCTGATAACCGCGCCGACGGGCAGCGGAAAGACGTTCTCCGCGTTCATGTCCATACTGAGCAGCCTGTTCGGCATGGCGCAGGATGGCACGCTGGAGGACAAGATTTATTGCATCTACATATCGCCGCTGAAGGCGCTGAACAACGACATCTACAAGAACCTAAACGTGCCTCTGGATGACGTCTACTCGACGCCGAAGGCGGAGGGACTCAAACGGATCAGCGTTGGCGTGAGGACCGGAGACACGCCGCAGTCAGAGAGACAGAAGCAGCTCAGGACGCCGCCCAACATACTGGTGACCACGCCTGAGACGCTCGCGATAATACTGAACTCGCCCAGGTTCATCGAGAACCTCAAGGACATCAAGTATGTTGTAATCGACGAGCTACACGAGCTCGCGAACAACAAGCGCGGGGTCCACCTTTCGCTGTCACTCGAGCGGCTGACCGAGTATCTCGAGAGAGACTTTGTAAGGATAGGACTTGGAGCGACGCTCTATCCCCTTGAGGAGGCGGCGAAGTTCCTTGTCGGCTACAAGAACGAGAAGGAGGAGCGCGACTGCTACATAGTCGACGCGACGTGGGACAAGAAGATGGACTACCAGGTCATGTGCCCGGTCAAGGATATCATAAACGCGAGCAACGACCAGATAGACAAGGAGATATACAAGACGCTGAACAGCGTGATAAAGAAGAACGAGACGACGCTGATCTTCACCAATACAAGGAGCGGCACGGAGAGGACCGTGTTCAACCTCACGAGGAGGTTCAGGTACGGAGAGGAGAGCGTTGCGGCGCACCACGGCTCGCTCTCCAGGGAGTCGCGTCTTGAGGTCGAGGAACTTCTCAAGAAGGGGAAGCTGAAGTGCGTAGTCTCATCGACGAGCCTGGAGCTGGGAATCGACATAGGAACGATAGACGATGTCGTGCAGCTCGGCTCACCCAAATCGATGACCAGAGCCATACAGAGGATAGGGAGGAGCGGCCACAGCTTCAACGACGTCGCAAGAGGCCAGATCATTGTCATCAACAGGGACGACCTGGTGGAGTGCTCCGTCATGCTGTACGAGGCAAAGCGCAGGCACCTCGACTCGTTCACAACGCCGATGAACGCCCTCGACGTGCTTTCGCAGCACATCGTGGGCATGTCGCTGAACAAGAAATGGAAGATCGACCACGCTTACGAGACCGTGAGGAAGGCGTATCCGTACCATGGGCTCGACAGGAAGGACTTTGACAGGACGATCAACTACCTTGCCGGCGCATACGTCGGCCTCGAGAGCAGGAGGGTGTACGGGAAGATCTGGGCCGAGGAGGGCGAGTTTGGAAGGCGCGGAAGGTTCACCAAGCTCATCTACTACCTCAATCTAGGAACGATACCCGACACCGTGTCCGTGCAGGTCTACGAGAAGAGCAGATGGATCGGCGGGATCCAGGAGGAGTTCCTCGCAAGGCTGAAGCCGGGGGACATCTTCGTGCTAGGCGGCAGGCTGTACAGGTTCGACTACTCGAAAGGCATGAACTGCTATGTTAGCAGGGCCGACGCGAGGATGCCCACGATACCGCCGTGGTTCTCCGAGCAGCTGCCTCTCACGTACGAGCTCGCCATAGACATCGGGAACTTCAGGGAGAGGTTCGGAGAGGCGGTCCGCAGGTCCGTGAAGAACAGCAAGAGCGTCTTCTCCATGCTGAAGAAGAACAGGCTCGAGCCGAACGAGGACGCGAAGCGGATACTGGATGAGATGCCGATAGACGCGAACGCGAAGCATTCCATATTCCAGTACTTCGCCGAGCAGCTGCTCTTTGCAGGGATAATCCCGAACGACAGGCTCATCCTGATCGAGAAGACCGCTGACAAGGAGAAGAAGCGCAACATGATAATATTCCACACCCTCTACGGCAGGCGGGTGAACGACGCTCTGTCCAGGGTGCTCGCGGTGCTGCTCGGGGACATACACGAGACAGACATAGGCGTTGCCATAAACGACAACGGGTTCATGCTGGTCACCGAATCGGACGTGAAGATAAAGAAGGATGAGATAAACGAGCTGGTGCAGGAACTCGTCTCCGCTGACATAGCCGCGATGCTGAGAGACAACGTGAGGAGGACGGAGATGCTCAAGAGACGCTTCAGGCAGTGCGCCGCGCGCGCCTTCATGATACTCAGGAACTATAAGGGAAGGCAGATCAGCGTCAACAGGCAGCAGGTCAACTCAGGGATGCTGCTCGGCTCGGTCGAGGAGATTGGACGGGACTTCCCGGTGCTGAAGGAGACCTACCGAGAAGTGCTCGAGGACGTCATGGACCTGAAGAGGACGAAGGAGATAATCGCGCGCATAAAGAAGGGCGAGATCGACTACAGGGTGATCGAGACTTCCGCGCCGTCCCCGTTCTCGCACGTTCTCATAACATTCGGCGAGGCTGACGTCGTGATGATGAAGGACAGGAGGAAGAGGCTTAGGGAGCTGCACAAGCAGGTGCTCGACCAGATAAAGAGGTACTCCAGATGAGGCTGGACAAGGACCTCGAAATCGTGGACGGCCTGCCGTTCCTGTACGTGAAGTCGCTCGACGCGCTGGTGTGCTCCGACGTCCATCTGGGTTACGAAGGGGTGATGGCCGGCAAGGGAGTCTTCGTGCCGAAAGTGAACCTCAAGCGGATAAAGGAGATGACAAAGAAGGCGGTCTTGCTGACAGGCGCCAAGACGATGATCGTTGACGGCGACATAAAGAACGAGTTCTCTGAGGTGCACATAGAGGAGTTCAACGAGTTCAGGGAGTTCATGCGCTACCTTGCAGAGGACCTGCACGTGACGCGGGCCGTCCTCGTGAAGGGGAACCACGACAACTTCATAGAGCGGCTCAAGCCTGGGGTGAAGTTCGAGAGTTTCAGCGAGGAGGCGCTTCTTGGAAGGTACCTGTTCTTCCATGGGGACGAGCTGCCGGCCAGCAAGAAGGGCAGCGTGCTGATCATGGGCCACCTGCATCCATCGATCGCGATCTATGACAAGCTTGGAGTGAAGGAGAAGCTCAGGTGCTTCCTCTACGGGAAGCTGCCGAAGGGGCGTGAGCTCATCGTGCTGCCGGCAGCCAACTACTTCGCAGAAGGCGTTGACACGCTGAGGGAGGACTGCGGCGAGATAGCACCAATCTTTAAGGACTTTGCAGACGTAGGGGATATGCGCGCCCTCTGCATAGGGGAGGGCGAGACCCTTGACTTCGGGACGATAAGGGAGCTCAGAAGCATATAGGTGCGCTCATGGTCATCTACATATACACTGACGGTGCTGCCAGGGGGAATCCCGGCCCCAGCGCCTCTGGCTACCAGATATTCGATTCGGGCCACAAGCTGCTAATCAAGGAGTCAATATTCAACGGCTACAAGACGAACAACTTCGCGGAATACTTCGCGGTGGTCAACGCCCTTGAGCGGGTGTCTAAGGAGTTCGGCTTCGATGTCGACCTCCGTCTCTACTCGGACAGCGAGCTCATAGTGCACCAGATCGCAGGGCACTGGAAGATAAAGGACCAGAAGCTGAAGGCCCTGAACCTTGCGGCAAGGGCCCTGATAGTGAAGTTCAGGAGCTTCAAGATAGACAACGTTCCAAGGGAGAACAGGTACATAAGCGGCGTCGACAAGGAACTGAACCTTCTTCTAGATAGGGTTAAATACAATAAAGGTAAAGAGAGTATTGAGAAGCCGAAGGGGAAACAAGAGAGGTTATGATACATGCCAGATGGGAGCCCGGCAGAGCCACCTAAGAAGGGAGACACAGCCCTGCCCCTGGCAAAGGAGCTGTACACCAAGGCGGGCGGGCTGTTTGAAGAAAACAAGTTTGATGAAGCGATAGACCTGTACTCCCAGGCGATCAAGGTTGATCCGAACTATTCGAGCGCCTACTTCAACAGGGCGCTCTCCTACGCGATACTCAACAAGTACGACGACGCGGTCAAGGATGCCCAGGTGGTCATGCGCATAGAGCCGGACAGCGCCGACGCGCCGTACGTCATGGGCATCATATCGGAGTACCAGAATGACTACAAGGCGGCAAACGACTGGTACGAGAAGTCGCTCGTGAAGAACCCGAAGTACGAGCAGGCCAGGGGCAGGCTCGAGCAGCTGAAGAAGAAGATGGAGAAGCCGGTGGAGGTGGCTGGATTGGGTTCGACGCCTGGCACTGCGATAGGCTCGACCGCCGCTGGTTCAACCACGGTCATAAAGGAGGGCCAGCTGCAGCAGAAGAAGTGGTTCAGGTCTGACCTGAACTTCAAGGACGTCGTCGGAAACGAGAAGCAGAAGAAGCTCATCTACGAGAATGTTATACTCGCGATAAAGAAGCCGGAACTCCTCAGGGCGTACGGGAAGAAACTTGGCCTCGGCGTCTTGTTCTACGGCCCGCCAGGCGGCGGAAAAACCTACCTAGTCAAGGCGATAGCCGGAGAGACCAACTCAAACGTGCTCATCGCTCAGATCAACGAGATCGTAGACATGTATGCAGGCAACACGGAGAAGAACATGCACGCGATATTCGAGCAGGCGAGAAAGAACACCCCTGCGATAATGTTCTTCGACGAAGTCGATGCTATGGGAGGCAAGAGGGAGGGCGGCGGAGAGTCGATGAACTACATGCGCATGGCGGTCAACCAGTTCCTCCAGGAGATGGACGGCGTGGAGAAGAACCCGGAAGGCATATTCGTTCTAGGCGCGACCAACCAGCCGTGGGATATGGATCCGGCGCTGAAGAGGTCTGGAAGGTTCGGCGAACAGATATACTTCCCGCCGCCGGACTACAAGACGAGGAAGGGCGCCTTCATATACAACACAAGGAAGATGCCGCTCGCGAGGCTGGACTACGGCAGGCTATCGAGGGCGACGATGGGCTTCTCGCAGGCAGACATAGCCGAGATATGCGACAAGGCGGCGCTCATACCTGCCGTGGAGGAAGACATGACCGGCAAGAAGAGGCAGGTCAAGATGCGCGACTTCCTCAGGATGATCAAGCAGCACGGCGGTTCGCTCGACGAGTGGTACGCGATGATCAAGAAGGAGATCATCAGCAAGACCGAGACCCAGATAGTCGAAGGCAAGAAGCAGGAGATAGTCAAGGAAGGGAAGCTAACGGCGGAGGAGAAGACGAGGTACAAGGACATGATTAAGGACGTCAAGAGGAACGTGAACCCGTTCTGGAAGTTCGTGAAGAAGTTCATGAGGAGCTTCGCGCTTTACCTCGTCTGATTTCGTGGGTCGGCTCCAACCGAAACATAGAAATATCACTAGTTTTATAGGCATTCTGATAACGATGGCCACACCAAATCCTCAAAGCGGAAGCACGATAAAGTACGGCCGGCTCGACACCGGAGGCCGCATCACTCTAGCAGACCTGCCTGCGCTTCGGCCGCTGCCCGGCGAAGTCGTGGTCAAGATGGCTGCCTGCGGCATATGCGGCACGGACCTGGAGAAGGTGACTGGAGGATACACCGCTAGCTCGAAAATCGGCCACGAGCCTGTCGGGCGGATCGATGAGTTGGGGGAGGGGGTCGAGGGGCTGCAGAAGGGCGATAGGGTATTCGTGCACCATCATGTGTCTTGTGGGAGCTGTGAGACCTGCGCTAAGGAAAACTACACTGTCTGCACCGAGTATTCAAAAACTAATCTAGAACCTGGTGGATTTGCCGAAAAATTCAAGGCCTCTGCTACACATGTGCGCGCTGGTGCTGTCCTTAAGCTTGATAACAGAGTGAGTTGGGAGGAAGGGACGCTCCTAGAGCCCGCAGGTTGTGTGTTCTCTGCGGCCCGAAGGGTCGACTTCAAGCCGAATAGCACAGTCTTCATCTATGGCCTTGGTGGAGTGGGTCTTCTCTGGACGCGCATCGCTCGTGCCCTTGGGGCAAGCTGGATTGGCGGTGCTGAAATCTCGCCGCTCAGGCAGAAGGCCGCGCATGCTAGTGGTATTGATGCCGTCGTCGATCCTCGCGATGAAGGAAGCATAGAGCGAGTCGTTCGCGCCGCTACTGCTGGACGCGGAGTCGATCTCGCAGTGATCGCGACAAGTCACCCCAGCGCGGCCCCAGCATCGCTCGAGATAGTGTGCAAGGGAGGGAAGGTGAACTCGTTTGCCGTGCCTGTAAAGGGTAGCCAGCTCCAGATCGACCACCAGCGATTCTACCTAAGTGAACTCAGCCTGATCTCGTCCTATGCGACCACCGAAAGGGACATCGTGCAGGCTCATGACATGCTAGTAAACGGACGCCTAGTGCTGAAGGATCTTGTTTCCCATAGATTCCCATTGCGCGAAATTGAGGCTGCGTTCGACCGCGCAAAACGTCCGGATGAAGCGCTCAGAGTCGTGGTCACCGGACCTGCATTCGATGGAGAGTGAGCAAGAGGGGCCTCAGCCGGGAATCGAACCCGGCCTAGGAGGTCCACAGCCTCCTGTGCGAGCCATTACACTACCGAGGCCACAAAGGGTAGTAAGCTATCTCTAACCAAAGTTTATATTGTTTTGTGAATGTTTTGTCCAAAAGGCAGAAAAGTATATAAGACAGGCTGGGCGAATATATCTGACGGCGGGGTAGCTCAGCCTGGTTAGAGCGCTAGACTCATATGCAAAGCATTATGAGTGATGAGCCTTGTGCTGTGATTGCTAAGAAATCTAGAGGTCGCGTGTTCAAATCCCGCCCCCGCCATTGAACAAAGAGTTCAAATCAGCCATCAGAGTCGAGCAAATATTAAATAGGTCCTACATCATATAGCTTTAGATTATATGGTTAACAAGATGGCGAAAATTACAATAGTTGCTGTTATTTTAGTTGTGATTGTAATTATAGCATTGACGGCAGTCACCCCTCAATCCTCAAAAGTGCCACCATCCAGCCAATACCTATACGTGCTAAGCGGTGGCGTCAACACAATCACAATTATAAACACCACTACCGGCTCAATAGCAAAGACAATTAGCCTAAACGATACTGGAGTTTCGGGAATTAGTCAAAGGGATATCGGGGTTAGTGGCGGTTCTTTTACCCCAAACGGCGACTACCTTTATATCGCCAGTGGTATAAACCATAATATCATAGTCGTAAATACGAGTACATACCAAGTCGCCAACATTATCAGTCTAGTTGGCGACCCCCAGAACGTCGCAATCACGCCAAACGGCAAATACGCATATGTAACAGATTTTGAAGGTAGCACGATCTCAGTGATTAATACCACCACGTTCAAAGTTGTTAATACAATCGTGGCGCCAGAATTCGCATATGCGATTGCCATCGCTCCTAACGGCGCTGATGCATACGTTACATCTACTAGCGGGATTGGTGCATCAGCTGGTGTTTATATTATAAACACTACAAATCAAACAATTAAAAATTTAATAAATACTGAGGTATACGCAAGTGGTTTAGCGATTACCCCAAACGGAGCTGAAGTATACATCCCAGATAGTATAAATGACACCGTTATAGTCCTTAATGCAACAACAAATAAAGTCGCGAACGTGATATCAAATTTCAATTTTTCTGATGCCATTGCGATTGCCCCGAATGGCGCCTACGCATATGTGGTAAATGGTGAAAATAACACCGTCTCCGTGATTAGTTTGCATGAAAACACGGTAATTGACACCATAAGCCTAGGGAACTATTCCTTACCGGACCAATATGTGAACTCTGCAATTGCAATCAACCAAAACGGTACGAGGGTATATGTTTCAGATTTGAGATCAGAGAATCTTATTGTTATTAACGCAACTACTAACAAAGTGATAAAGAGCGTAGCATTGGGAGTCGAGCCCAGTGCCCTAATCTTAGGACCTTGATGCGAAAAAGATTAACGAATACCAGTACCACATCGGTTGAGGTGGACTTTTAGGTGGACTTGCCGAGATAGACACTATCAATCACTATCAAAGTATATTAAATGCTATCGTTGGTACACGGCTCGTCATCACCAAAGAACGCCCCCGCCATGTCGATATTTACCGCCATATGGCTACTTTTGTGATAGTGTAATTCAAATGATGGAAAGTAGTCACATATAGAAACATCTTTATATTTTGTAGTCACATGTGTATTATGCATATTGAAATTCGTGAGATAAAAGGGGTAACTCACTATTATTTGGCGCACTCTTATCGCAAACTGGACAAAATCCGTAAAGTCAGGGTCTACTTAGGTCATAATCTCTCTAAAAGAGAGTTGGAGAAGAAGCGGAGGGATGCGGAGACTAGGATACGTGAGAAGCTTTCCATCTTAGAGGGGATATCGGATCCTTATCAAACCGTATTGTCCAGCCAGGAGATAATCGAACTAAAGAAGCTTAAGCCCGCTGGAAAGATAAAGCTATCACACCTTAGTGAAAAGGGTTGGTTAAAATTCACGGAAAACTTTGCCTATGATACGAATGCCATAGAGGGATCGTCAATAGGGCAGAAGGAGGCAAAAAACATCATAGAGAAGAACGAATGGCCCGATAAACCTAAGGAGGAGATATCAGAAACGCAGGGAGTATCGGAGGCGGTAAAATACGTCCGCGAAACGAAGGTACACATTTCACTTGAGCTAATGCTTGAGCTGCATAGGCTTGTTTTCAGGAATTCTAAAGAATATGCAGGGCATTTTAGAAAACTAGGAGAAGAAGTGGCGGTCATGAATGCAGCCCGGGAAATAGTCCATCGCGGTGCGCCATCGCAAAATATTACTTTACTTCTAAAGAATCTGATAAAATGGTACAACGAATACAAGAATGAATATCCTCCTTTGGTGCTTGCGGCAGTTATGCATAATCAGTTTGAGAATATACACCCTTTCAGGGATGGAAATGGGAGGGTCGGAAGGCTGCTTCTGATAAATATCCTGCTAAAGCACGGGCTACCTCCAGTGAATATAGAGCTGAAAAACCGTTCGGAGTATTACAAAGCGCTGCAGGAATATGAACACAACGGGAACATTAAGCCAACAATAGATCTGCTGCTAAAGGAGTATAGGCGACTGAAAAGGATACTAAAATGATATGTGACTACATTCTGAGATTTTGTAGTCACATAGTCCTTAATTGCCGTCGTATGTAGCACTCTCTACAACGCCCCTGAACATGGACTGACGCCCCCGCCAAAATTAAGCTAACTGACCTATTCCTGTGACTATGGGAATCTTGGAAAGACATAAAATATCCGCCAGCTTTCATATTAATATGCGAACGAAGATGAGGGCGTCGATGAAGACAGCTGCCTATGCGACACAAAAGTTGCCGAAGAACGCAAAGCGGGTGTTCAAAGGAGTCATATTTAGCATCTACCAGTGGAGGCAGAAGGTGTTCGACGGCAGCTACAGAACTTTTGAGCTGGCGACCAAGCCTAACGTAGCGAATATCATAGCGGTTGCTGACGGGAAGATACTCATGCTCAGGGAGATGCAGCCTGGAATAAAGCTCCCATTCTGGGGCTTACCTGGGGGCCGGATAGGGACGGGAGAGTCTCCCCTCCATGGTGCGAAACGCGAACTGCTTGAAGAGACAGGATACACGTCAAAAGACTGGGTTCTCTTTGGCACAGAAGGGCCCAGATGGAAAGTGAATACAAATACGTACTGGTTCCTGGCGCGAGATTGCAAAAGGACTTCGGAGCAGCGTCTGGAGGCGTGGGGCGAGAAGATTGATGTAGTGCCGGTAAGCGTAGACGAGTTCCTCGCTAAGACGACAAAGATGTGGCGGAACGTGATTTCAGACCTGGCTGAGATCAAGCATGACAAGGGAAAAAGAGCCGCTTTCAAGAAGAAGATATTCGGAAGCGACTAAGCCATAATCTTGAAGAATATTCAATTTTATTTCCAGATGCTGAACGGCATTCAACCTTCTCCTCTCAAAATATTTATACTCGGGAATCGTACGATGGCTCATGGCGCCAGTTAGACAGTCATTCGGAGTGGCGAGCGTTAGCCTCCTGGAGACCCCGCTCGAGAAGAGGACATATCCGTGCGGCACCGTGACGAGCGATGGCCTGGTGTTCAGGTATGCCAACACGTTTACCGTTGGACAGCAATCACCTGTCCAGACGCACGTCTGTGCGGGCATCGATTTCGTCGGCTCAGTGCCCACCGCCTTCACGTGGAACTCGCAGATACCCGAAGGTCTTTACGACATACGGAGGGGCAGCACCAGAGACAAGCCTGAGACGCGCGGGGAGATCATGATAAGGCAGGCGGCGTTCCTGAAGCACATGGCAAAGGAGGCCGAGCTGAGGCTGCTGATCTGGACCGGCAGGAGGAACAAAGACGGAGAGAGGGAGATGGCAGAGGTTCGCGTGGACCCGACCATGTTCGAGCTTCTTTTGAAGGGATGGCGCAACTTCAACGTCGACGCTATTTCAGAGGTATTCCGTGGAATCACGCTTTCTCATGATCAGGGAGTGGATCTAGGCATCGAACCTGGGGAGCAAGTAGCCTTGTGGGCGAAACCCGAGCGAGTGGGCAGGGATCCCCAGTCGATGTTCAGCGCAGAGGTATTGGAGCGGATACTGGCAGAGTGCCAGAGAAGCCCGTTTGAAGATTCTGGTCCTGTCACTTTACCTTGAGCACGACCTTCCCGAAGTGCTCCCTCTTTGCAAGATATTTGTGCGCGTCTGCTGCCTTGTCCAGCGAGAACGACTTGTCGACCAGCGGCTTGACATTGTTGGACTCGAAGAGCTTCACAACGGACTGCAGCTCGGCCTTCACGCCCACGTAACTGCCCAGCAGCGAGAGCTGCTTCTGGTAGAACTTGTCGAGGCGCAGCTTCAGCTCGTTGCCAGCGGTCGAGCCTATCGCGACCATCCTTCCCTTTCTCGCCATGGCGTCTATCGCCGCTTCGGTGAACCTGCCGCCCATGTGCTCTATGACTAGGTCTACGCCGTTATCCTCGGTCGCCTTCAGCACCTTCTCCTGCCATTTGTCCTCGCCGTGGAGGAACACAGCGTCGGCGCCTATCTCTTTCGCCTGCCTGGCTTTCGCGTCGCTGCCCACGGTGGTGGCGACCCATGCCCCTGCGACCTTGCACAATTGGACGGCCGCAGAACCGACTCCGCCGCTGCCCCCCATGACCAGAGCGCGCTCTCCTGGTTTCAGCTTGCCCCTGTTGAATATCATGTGGTACGCGGTGGTGAATGCGAGCGGTATCGTCGCTGCCTCCTCGTGGCTCAGCCTCTCAGGCTTCTTGATGAGGTTCCTCTCCGGCACGACTATGTATTCGGCGTAGCCGCCGTTCGTCTGGTCTCCAATGACCTTGCGCTCCTGGCACTGGTTCTCATCGCCGCTCTTGCAGAGCTCGCATATGCCGCAGGTTATGAGCGGATAGAGTATCACCTCCTGCCCCGGCTTCCAGTCGTAGACCGCGTCGCCGATGGCGTCGACCTCTCCGGATATGTCGCTGCCCAGTATGTGGGGCACCTTCACCCACGGCGCAGGCTCGGACCTGATGAAGCTGTCTAGCATGTTTATCCCTGCAGCGCGGACCCTGACGCGCACCTCGCCGCGCTTCGGCTCTGGCTTCGCTACCTGTTGCACCTGCAGGACTTCAGGACCGCCGAACTTCTCGAAGACGACCGCCTTCATCTGAGAGGTGCTTTTTAGCAGAGACATAGCATCAACGATATTTGGAGGGTCATCCTTTTATATGCTCATGCGCGCGGATTCGCTTTTGAACAAAACCCCAATCGCGTATATAAACAAGTAAACCTCCAATAGATTTGGAACTAATGGGGGTTCCCATGAGCAAAGGAAGTTATAGGCGTGTAACAAGTGACACATCTGCTTCCAGAGTCGTGCGGAGGAGAGCGGCAAGGGCGAGGATGGTGGCGGCTACTGCAAGGTCGCCGGCGGCTCTGAGAGCGAAGCAGGGTAGCGAACGCTCAATAGAGGCCATGAGGCTTTCCTACGGCGCCGATATATCTTCTGATCTTGAGACGATGCCTGGCCGCTGGGCCTCGGCGATCGCAAAGCCATTTTCCATAGCAGCGCCGCTCACCGCTTTCGGAAACGACAGGAGCGACGGCAAGGGGCCTGCGGCGAACCCCAGGCGCCCCGAGGAGACGCACCACATGATGATAAAGAAGATAAAGGAGCGGAAGGAGAAGGGCTCTTTCCTTCCTGTAGACCTCGGTTCGGTCAGGACGAGACCCGCCGACGCTCCGGTGGCAGTGCCGCTCACGCAGCATGGTGCGACATCAAGGGTCGACATGGGCGGCCTTATACACCAGGCCGTGCTGAGAAAGGCGGGAGAGGGCTGGAGCGACAAGTCCATCGCGCTATACTTCCAGATACCACTGCCTTTGGTGAGGGAACACATGGGGAAGGGCCCAGCGGCGCAGAGAGAACATGCGCCTGCGCAGGGTCCCGTTCCCTCGATCCAGCGTCCGAAGCAGAGGTTCATATACGAGGTCCCGTTCGCCTTCGTCGCTAAGCCGGCGCATGAAGCGGTCCAGGAGTGGGAGCCGCTGCTTGCCAGGCACGTCTCGCCCAAGGCGAGCAAGATGCACTCGGAGACTCTTTACATAGGCGACAGCAGGTACACGTTCGTCGCGGCTGCGCTGCAGCACAGGTACGAGCTTGAGCAGGAGAGTGCACGCCTTTCGGTTGCCCAGCCGGGCAGCCAGAAGGCCTATGAGATGGAAAAGCAGAGGCATCCTGAGAGGTTCCTCGAGCCGGCAGCGCTCGAAGTGATTGGCAGGAATAGCGCGGGGCAGAGCGACAAGAGGATAAGCAAGGAGGTGAGCATCCCGCTTCCGATGGTAGAATCATACTTACAGGCCAACAACAAGGTCTCGATACCGGAGTGGCGCGACCCGGTGACGCTGACGATGCTCAAGGGCAGGGTCAGCATCGCGCCGGAGACGGGCTTTGTCAGCATTTACAAGGAGCTTCATCTCGAGACCGTTGTCGCGGCGATGCCCAACGAGACACCGATGGTAACCATCGAGAAGCAGAGGCACCGCACTGAGGCGCCGGGGCTGCAGGCCGGGCGCGCCGGAGAGAATGCCTTTGCGCCGCGCAACGAGAACAGGACGCCTTCCCCGGCCACCAAGGCGGTGGAGATTGCTGCGTCAGCAGCCGTCTTCATGACAGTGTTCAGGACGGTTCCGCTCACCATGGCGGTGCCGATCGGCGCCGGCGGTTTCATGAATAGGGACATGGCGGTGCTGGTGAAAGACGTTGTCCGTGATCCTGCGCCTGCTGCCGCACCTAGGGTAAGGGTCGGCGTCAGGTAATAAGGATCAGGCCTCTATCATTACTTCTCCGGTCGCAGGATCGGCTTCTACTTTGTACGTCTGCACGTCCGACGTCTGCTGCGCACTCATGTTAGCGGCGCCAGACTTCACGTCGAAACGCGCGCCGTGTATCGGGCAGACCAGCTCCCCTCCTTCGACCTGGCCGTCTTCCAATGGGCCGCCTGCGTGGGTGCAGCTCGATGACATGCCGTGCAGCTGCCCGGCGTGCTTGATTATCACTATGCTTCCCTCTCCAAGGTCCACCCTTATGGGCTGGTCTTCCGGGATGTCGTTTGTTTTGAGTCCGATGCCGTATCTAGTCATGTGACCACTATGCTGTCTTGGCCCGCCAACCTATTAAGCGCTTTCGCCGCGCAGCTTACGTTGCGGTGACGGTGGTTGCGGCGAAGCCGTTGCCCTCTCCAGTCACCACTATCTGGTAGCTTGCGTTAGGTATCATTACAGCCGCAAGCCTGGAGTCCCGGACGTTTATCGTGCCGTTGTAGACGAGGGTCACTGACTGTCCTGGGGACAGCGTATAACCTGCGGCCTCAATGTCACTAAACGACTTCGGCAGGGAAAGCGTTCCATTGCTCCCGACGCTGAACGAGAGCATGTGGTAGTAGTTGGCCTCGAAGAGCAGCGTCTGGTTGACGTAGCTGTTATACTCGCCGGAGCTGGCGTTCAGCTTGGTGTACTGTTGTATTGCAGCCTGCACGTTGTCGCGTATCGGAGGCGGCAGTTGCCCGAACGGCATGCCTGGCTGTCCGTTGGGCGGGAACTGCTGCACCCCGTTTCTCGGGAGCTGCTGCCGTATCCCGTTCCTTGAAGGGAACTGGCCGGTGCCGTTGAACACGCCGTTGTATGCCCCGTTGTAAGGGAAGGGCGTGTGCGAAGTGCCGTTGCGCGGGAACGTGTAGTTGCCCCGGTAGTTACCGGTGTAAGAGTAGTTGCCTACAGCGCGCATGAAGCCGTAGACCAGGACGTTCCTGAGGACCATGGAGCTGTTGCCGGTGTCCTTGACAGTGACAGATATGGTCTCGTTGTCGCCATTGATGCTTACGCTGGCGCCGGTTATTGAATCGTTCGACCTTGCCCGAGCATAGGCGACGCCGGCCCTGAGCGGCGGCGTCAGTTGGTTTATGGCGCCTATCCTAAGTCCTGAGCCGATAGCGCCCTTGCTTAGAGCGAGCGCTACCCCGGAAGGCACGAGGACGAAGCTGCTGCCGTTAGCGCCGTAGACCTGCACGACCGTGGGGTTGAAGTCCACCAGAGCGCCGCCTGACGATGCGTTGAGCGTCTGGTTCAGCCTTATCAGTATTACGTCTCCAGGTACGGTCACGTTGTAAGTCTCGTTGTCCAGCGTCATCGTGGCCTTGGATACGAATATCGCAACCGCATCGAACTGCGCCGTGGAGTTTACCTTGGCCAGCGCCAGCACGTCGGTCGTGTTGACCAGGCTGAGCAGGTCGACCGAGCCCGACTCGTTTATCCTTAGGAAGCCGGTGCTGTTCGAGTGTCCGGCCGTGTGAAGCGCTACCCCATTATAGTATAGTGTCAGGGCAGTGGTCCCATTCGGCACCTGGGGCGGGTCTGTCAGCAGAACCGGGAGCGAGCTTGTCCCAGCGCCGAGGATGGAGGTAGTGGTGCTCAGTTCGTATGCAAGCACGCCTATCACCGCAAGAACGAGTATCGCGCCGAGTGCGATCCTTGGGTTGAACTTGCTTGCGGCGCTTATCCTCTGACCACGCTCCAGCATCGCTGGGTTGTAGTCCTGGGCAAGCCTGAATGTCTTGGTGTTGTGGAAGTGGGGGTTCGGCACCTCGTGGAGAACGCCTATGTCGCGGAGTTCCCTTAGGTGCTGGCTCACCGTTGATGGCACCAGGTGGAGCGCCTCGCTGATCTCTGTCGGCGTCATCTCCTTGTTTCTAAGCAGTTCGATTATCCTGTTCTTTGTTTCCAGGGTCTTTCCCATAAAATGTCCCCGATTCTATCTCTCCTAAAAGCTATTTATATGCTGGCTCGCATTTCGGTTTTGTTTCGGTCTGGTATAAAGAGGTTTCGGTTTCCCGATGGAAAGGGAGCATATCACATAGCCGCGATGAAATTATCACGGCACATGTGCGGGTTCAGCGCTTGACAGCTCGCAGTGCGGAGACCCTCCCGCTCGTTGTCAGCCTCTCGCCGAACGGAGTCGGCAGCGGCGGCTGCGGCGGGTGAGGTCCTGGCCTGTGGTCGATTGGTTTTACTTCGTGTATCAACTTTTCGCCGAAATAATGAGGGGAAGCGTGGTATTTAAAAGTTGCCCCGACCCACGACGGGCGTGCGTGCAGTCAAGGCCGGCCTATCTTGCTCTTGCCGATGTACGGCACCAGCACGTCTGGCACGGTGACAGTGCCGTCCTTGTTCCAGTAGTTCTCGATTACGCATGCTGTGGAGCGCGTTGCGCTTATCGCAGTGTTGTTGAGCGTGCAGACGTACCTGCGCTCGTTCTTCTCGTCGTATTTTATGTCCAGCCTTACGCTCTGCCACTCCTTCGCCGTGGAGCATGACGCCCATTCCCTGTATCCCCCCTGGGAAGGGTACCAGACCTCGAAGTCGTAGGTCTTGGCCATCTGGTGGCCGGTGTCGCCGCTGCAAAGGAGGACCTTCTGGTACGGGATCTGCAGATCCTGAAGCATCTCCTCGGCATTGGCGGCAATCTCGTCGAGATACTTCTTCTCGTCCTCCTGCCTGCAGAACACGACCTGCTCGACCTTGTCGAACTGGTGGACGCGGAATATGCCCTTTGTGTCCTTGCCGTGCGCTCCGGCCTCTCTCCTGAAGCACGGGCTTATGCCGGCATACTTGATCGGAAGGTCCTTGCCTGAGAACGTCTCCTCGGCGTGCATCGCCACGAGTGGATGCTCGGCAGTCGCGATGAGATACAGATCTTCCTCCATGTGCTCTATGCCCTTGTTCACAGACGCCTCAGTCGCCTCTGTTATCCTGTAGAGGGCGTCCTCGAATGCGGCCATCGGCACGACGCCGCGGTAGTACTTCTGCCTCATCATGAACGGAGGCTCGATCAGCGTGAATCCCTTCTTGTACAGCTTGTCCAGCGCATACCTAAGTAGCGCCTGCTCCAGCATGACAGCGTCGCCGCGCAGGTAATAGAACCTTGCACCTGCGGTCTTGGCCGCGCGCTCGGTGTCGAGAAGGCCCAGCTTGGACATTATCTCCGAGTGGCTCGGGCTCTCCTTGTTCCGTATCTTGCCGCCCTTCTTGAGCACCTTGTTGGCTTCAGGCGGCATGCCGATCGGCACCTCCTTGTCGAGCACATTGGGTGCGCTCCAGATGAATGCGTCTATCTGCTGCTCGGTCGCGGGCAGCTTCGCCTCTATCGCGGCGATCTCGCCCTTCAGCTTGCCGAGTTCCGTTATCTTGGCCTTGACATCTTTTCCTTTCTTCTTGAACTCAGCGACCTCCAGGCTCGCCTTGTTGCGCTTTGTCTGCAGTTCCTGCAGCTCTGTGCGCATGCCGCGCCACTCCTCGTCCAGTTCAAGCAGGGTGTCCAGCGGGAACTTGCTGTCCCTGTCCTTTATGGCCTTCTTTATCTCGTCAAGATGGTCCCTGACGTACTTTGTGCTAATCATACAGACAGGATTCTCCGCGCAAGGTTATAAGGCTTTTCTTTAGCCGCCGAACGAGTAGATGTATCCGTTGCCTCCTTCTATGAGATACGTGCCGTTCAGGTCCACGACCTCGATGCCGCTCACCGCCGCGGTGTAGTTCTGCATCTGGCCGGGCATCGATGCGACAAGCGCCTGCTGCGTCTCAAGCGACACGGCGGCGGAAGCCTGCGACATATCCGAGTTTATTGATCCGGCGTAGACAAGTTCCTTGATCGCGATGCCTGTGCACACCGCGACAGCGAAGACAGTGACCACAAGGACCGCGCCGAAGAACGACATCAGCCACGCACCCCTATGCATGCGATCGAGACGTTTCCGGTAATGTTGTACGGGAAGCACCGCACAGTGCTGTTCGCCATGCTCCCGTATGTCCTGTTGCCGATGGTCAACGCGACCGAGGAGAGCCCGTATGCTGACTCGTAGGCCGATGCGTATCCCGCGATGCAGGAACTGTCGCCGGAGGCGGCGAACACCGCAGCGCATGCCTTTGCAGTGCCGTTGCCCATGAGCTGGCTTATCAGGTCATAGGTCGCGATGCTGGTCGCGAGTCCCTGCCTCGCTTCGAACGAGCTTTGTGCGTAAGCCGCGGCCTCCTTGATGCAGAAGACTGCCAGCGAGAGGACGAAGAGCAGGGACACCACCGCCTCGACAGTTGCGAACTGGGCTTTCATCCATTCACGTCGTGTTCAGGTATATCAGTGACCCGTCGTCAGACACTACGGCGTTGGCCACGCCTGCGCCGGGCGGCAGGCTTATGCGGACCACATACGAAAGAGGGAACGGCGAGCCGCAGACATATCCCTGCCTCTGGAGCGCGCACGAACCGCTCGCCTGAGATCCCTTGACCACGGCGTCCTCTGCGCTCTGGTACTGCGACAGCGCCTCCTGTGGCTGCGACGGGGATGTGCCGTACCCGAAGTACGTGGCGTTGAAGTAGCCGAGCGTCGCATAGAGGTTGTTCTTTGCCTGCACGAATGCGGTGTAGTTGCCTGGGTTCGCTATGGTGTTCGCGCCGTTGTATTCTATGACGGCGACTCCCTGCGAAGTGCCGCTGCCTGTCACGTTCACCACGGTGGCGTTGCCTACAGCCATGCCGTCAAAATCCACAGGCGCAATCTTCGAAGAGTTCGAGAAGGCTGCGGTCAGTAGCCCCTTCTGCGTGGATACCGAGAGCGAGAAGTTGTACAGATACGTTACGTTCTGCGGGCTTGTGGTGGCGATTTCGTATCCTGAAGGCACGGGCTCTATGCAGGTCACGGTCGCCTCGGCGATTCCCCATCCTGAACATCCGCCGTTGTACTGGAAGTAGCCCCAACCGCCGTTGCCGCTCCATCCAGGCTCGTTGCCGCACTGCGATGCCGGGGGATTGAGCTGGTTGTTGAGCCCCATGTTCGCGCAGTGGTTCTGCGACTGCGTGACCGGGATGCTGCTGGGCGGGGTCAGCGCGTAGGCTAGGCGCTCGCTCCTCCCGGTTATTGCGGCGTAGTCCGTGAAGCCCGTGCCATTGCCTCCCCCTGCGTCGAAAGCGCCTGGCACTATCGCGAACGTGTCGAACGCTTTCGAACCGGTGATCCTCTGCGCGCCGCATTGCATGGCGTAGTCCACGAGCACCGATGCGAGCCCCGATGATGCGGGCGTGAATGCCAGCGACGCGACGCTGACTCCCGAAACGGATATGCTGTTGTCCGACGCCGTGGAGAACGCAAGCGTCGGCGAGTTCGCAGAGAGGCTGGCCGTGCCGTTGGTGCAGCCGTAGAACGTCGCCTCTATCCTGCCCTGCTGGCCTACAGTTGAATTCACTGGGACGTATATCAACGCAGAAGGATCTTCCGCGGCGGCCGCTAGGGTGTTGCTGGCGAGTATGTTCGAGTCCAGCGAGTTCGCGTAGAGCCCGCCGACAAATGCGTTCTGCGCTCCGATGCTGCTTCCGTACATCACTATCGTCCCCAAGCAGAGCACGCTTATCGCGCTCGCGAGTATCAGGAACTCCATGCTTGCCTGTATTCTCATCTAACCACCATGAAATATGAGTCTCCACCCGCCGTCACTATCCTGCACACCTCGAGTGACGTCTCGCACTGCGTTGCGCCTGTGAATGCGGAGACGCTGACGTTCACGCCTAGCTCGCCGCCGACGGATGCTGCGAGCGACATGAGCGACGAGTAGTTGCCATCTACCGCCGAAGCGCCGGACACCACCAGTTGCGATGCCGCGTACCGCCCGAGCATCGCCTTCTGGTACGAAGCCGCGGATGCTATGCCGTTCTGCAATGCGTACGCGCAGCCGAAGAGCATGATCACTGAAAGCGCCACTATCGGGAGCGCGACCATCAGGTCCAGCATCACCATCGTACCTTTCATCATATCCCCTTCACGAAGCAGCCGCACTGCTGCATGAGCCTGCCGGTGTAGTTTGCCGCAGCGCTGGAGTAGTTCTGCAACACGGTCTGGTATGCTGATGACGAGGCGCCGATGTGCGCAAGCAGGAATACGACTGAGAGCGCAATCACCATTGCCAGGGACATCGCGAGCATCGCCTCGAAGCTTACCTGCAGCCGTGTCATGCGCCAACCACCTGCACCGTCCCGTTCAATCCGACAAGTTCGACCTGCCCCGCGCCAGGGCTGCAGAGCACGTTAGCGCCTATCTCGACGTCCGTTATGAACTCGAAGCTTCCGTACTGTGTCTGCAGCGCCCCGCCCTGTGATGATGCGCCGCACAGCCCAGATGGGACCTGGACCTGCAGCGGCCTCGCAAAGTCCCCCTGCGCGATGTTGTCGTTTATCGCCTGCACGAATGCGGACGCCTCGTAAGAGCCAAGCGCCTTCTGGAAGCCAGGCTCGCCAGCGGCCACCATGTGCGCCGCGAACAGTATCGCTATCCCAGAGAGGGACATGTATAAGAGCATCTCGAAGGACATCTGCGCGCGCATCTGTCACACCGAGTTGCTGGCCAGCGACGTCAGCTCGCCGGATATCGCGCTCGTTATGCTCTCGTTGACGCCGTTGACCGGCACGCTGCTCACCACAGAGCCCTTCAGCTTCACGACCATCGCTAGTGCGAGGACTATCACGAGGCTCGCGGCAGCGAGCATCATTATGTACTCCAGAGATCCCTGTCCCTTTGTGGTCCGCACGCTCCGTGCGAGCGCGAGGATGGCTCTCGCGTCATCGAGGAGCGGATTCGATATTTTTCCCATTTGTTTTCACCTATATTGCGTTTGGAATGTAAGTGCTTGCGAACAGCATCACGTTGGATGCGGCGAGCAGCAGGGGCATGACCACGGAGAGGTTTTCCAGCGCCCCGGCGCCGGGCTGCCTGAAAGCGGTGCTTATGTAGAGCATGAGGAATATGTACGCCTCTATGAGCAGCGTGAAGCCGCGGCTCAGCGTAGCTGCGCTCATGCCTATGACTCCGAGGGAGGTCTGCAGTATGCCAGCGCTCACTCCGCCGAACAATGGAAGGAAGAGCACCATGCCCATGTTGGAGAGGGTCTGCATGCCCCCGACCTTGGACCTGAGCCTGTTCCTCTCCGCGATCTCGCGGTCGAGGCGCTCCCTGAATGCGGCGATGTCCTTCCCAACAGCCTTCCCGTTCTCCGCGCCGAACGAAGCTATGGAGAAGAGCTCGTCGAGTTCCTGGTCGCCGCACTTCGCCAGCGAGCGCGCGCCGAGCTTCAGCCGCCTGGATTGCTCGTTCACGAACCTGCCGGCAGTGTCTGAAACGCCGGACGCGAGAGCGTTGAACAGTGAGCCGCGCTTCTTGTACTCGAACTCGACGCTCCTCGCGATCTCGGCCACCCTTTCCTCTGGTATCTTTGCAGCGCGGCGGAACAACAGGAAGTCTGCAGCCAGCACCGGGATGGAAAGCAGTAGGAGGTACCTCGGGTCGGCGATGCCTGCCAGCGCTGCAGACGCGTTGAGCCCGACAAGAACCGCCTGCCTGAGCCTATCCAAACAACCTCCTCGATAGCATTGTGTTGCATACGCCGTATGCGACCGGGAGAGCGATCAGCAGCGCTATCGATAGTGTCAGAAGGCTGCCCTCCCTCTGGGAGAGGAGGGCGCTTCCGATGAACGCGAAGACGATGAAGGACGGGACGACCGTAGAGAGGAACATGTTGATGGTTGCGTAGCGCTGCACCGACTCCTCGATGCGTGCGCGCCTGTTCTCCAGCGCGTAGCCGTACGAGCTGATCATGGAACCGAGCGCCTTGCCGTCGTCCGACCAGTCCGCTGAAACGACGGAGTCGCGCAGGTCCTTCGGCACGGGTGCGACGGTGCGCAAGAGGGACTGTTGGAGGCTATCTCCGAGCGCCATCCTCCTTGAGGAGACGCTGAGGATGTCCCTGCCGCGCTGCTGCCTGGCCTTGCTCCCCGCAAGCCTGAGGGCCGATGCCGTCGGCATGCCCTTGGACCTGCAGAACAGGACGTAGCGGAGACTTTCAACGAGCTCGTCCGCCAGCCTCCGCTCCGCGCTCAGGGTGCGGGACCTGCGCAGCATGTATGCGAGCAGCGAAACGAACAGCAGCGAGAGCTGGAACACGATCACGGCTGTGATGATCCCTGAAGTCCCGCTTATGAACAGCACCGCGATGGCCATGAGCGATGCGCATGCGACGACTTTCGCGGCCGGCAGAACGTTCATGCGAGGCCCACCCTGTACAGGTATATCTTGTCCTGCAGCTCGCTCTCGGTCTTGCACGCGGAGCTCTCGTCGTTCAGGAACTTTGTCCTTTTTAGCAGCTCCTTGGCGACGAGCCTCTTCGACAGCCCTTTCCATTTTCCGTACGACTCGAGTACCTTCGATGTCTCCAGGATGCCCTGCGCCATCCTGCCGTCCGCCACGGACTTGGCTATCGCGACGGAATCGCCGTCGCCTATCTCGGTCTGTATGCTCTCGGTCTCGGCCCTGCTAAGCCACCTGTATTCGTAGACCTCCGCGAGCATCCTTCTCCTTAGATCTGTCTGCCGCATGCATATCGCGAGGTCCATCATGCCTATGGCCCTCGGCTCCACCGACATCGGCCGGACGAGCAGGCGCTTGACTATTGCGAGGCCGCCTTCGTTGCTGTGCATGGTGGTCATGAACGGCACTCCGAGATTCGCGCCGGCGAACGCCTCCCGCGCCTCGTCGCCGCGCATCTCTCCGACGACGATGCGGTCCGGGCGCATGCGCAGCGAATTGATTATCTGCTCCTTCGGCGTGACGTTGCTTTTGTACTTCGAGCCGTAGAGCGAGACGATGTTGTATATCTGCTGCTCGAAGCGCAGCTCGTTCACGTCCTCCTCGATTATGACGGTCTTCGCGAACCTCGGTATGAATGAGAATATGGACGAGAGCATCGTGGTCTTGCCGCTGGCCGGCGCGCCTGAGAGGATGATGTTCTGCCCGCACTCTACAGCAAGCCAGATGTATGCGAGCACCTCCGCATCGGCGGTGCCGTTCTTCATGAGGCCGAGCAGTCCCATCCTCTTGTCTCCGTGCAGCCTGATGGTTGCGGCCGCGCCCTGCGTGGCGTACGGCCGTATCTGCGCGTGTATCCTCGCGGTGTCGACCTGCGCGTCGATTATCGGTGTGTCCTCGTTCAGCTCCTTCTCCGCGTCGCATATCAGCTTGTTTATCTCGTACCGGAACGAAGGCTCGCCCGTGAATCTGAGGTTCGTGGCGCACCTGCCGTAAGCTGCGTGGTAGATCGAGATGCTGGAAGCGGGCGAGTTGACCTCTATCTCCTCTATGTTCTGCCTGTCCTCCATCAATATGCTCAATGGACCGTAGCCGACGGTGTCGTGCGCGACAAGATAGGAGAGGTACGACGCCCTGTCCCGCTGCATGTGCTTGGAGAGCTCGTCCTCTGCGACCCTTTTTGCGGTGAACAGCAATGCGGGCGTTATCTGCTCGCTTCCTTTAGCGAGCGCGTCTATCACCGCGGCCTTTGAGAGCTCCATCCTGGAAATCTCCTGCCGCGTCACCGGCGCGTTGCCGTACGCGACAGCGTAAGTGTAAGCGTTGTTTCTCTTCACTATCGTCCTGTTGACCGTAGAGATCGTATCATCGACCTTCTCGCCAGCCGGAGGCTCATCCAAGGCGAAGCCCATCTTGCAGCTGTCAGGCTCCTGAACTGCAGCACGGGTCTTGAAAAGGGCTTTGAGCGAGTCGATGCCTTTGACCATTGGTTCATCTTTTACTTTAGTAAATAGTCTTGTAGATAGATATAAGCTACAACCTTTATATACCTTTCTAAGGAAAGGACTTTCGGGGACGATTTGCTACCGCTGCGGCGTTCGGGATACGTTTATAAAACTTAAGATGCAGATGATAATCATGCCAAGGAGGGAGAAGGGGGACGACGGAATCTGGATGGTCAGGAAGCTGCTTAGCAAGCCCAATTATGCGGTCCTCAAGCTGCTCATAAGCAAGTCCCCTAGGACGACAAGGGAGCTCTACATGGAGCTCGGCAAGCAGTTCACCAGGAAGACGCTCATCATAACGCTGCGAAACCTCTCGATGCAGCTGAACGTTCTGCAGCCCACGCACATCAGGACGGAGCGCGGCTACGACCTGGGATACAGCATAAACCCGAAGCTGAAGGACATCATCAAGACGGTCGAGAAGTTCGAGCGCACAGTCGAATCGAGCACCGGAGTGAAGTCCAGCTCGAAGGCGCAGGCGTGAGAGCGCATAAATAGATTTCTCTTCTTTATACTCTAGCTGATCAGATGCCTACAGTCCTATCTTCGGCCGACAAGCAGTTCCAGCTCGTTGAGAAGATAGACGAGACGCCGGAAGTGGAGGTTGTCCGCTTCAAGTCGACTGACGGCCAGAAGCTGCAGTTCTATCCGGGCATGTTCGTCATGATATACGGAGTGGACAAGACGTCCGGCAAGCCAGCGCTGGCCAAGGCGTTCTCCATCGCATCCATACCCGACTCGGACGAGCTAGAGCTCTTCATAGTCAAGAATCCAGGGCACACGGCAGCATCTGCGGGGCACATCTCATATTTCATGGACGCCCAGGTCGGCTCAGCCTTCTACATCCGCGGCGACCCGCAGGGTCAGTTCAGGTTCGATCCCAGCGTGAACACCAAGGTGCTCTTCCTTGCGGGAGGCACGGGCCTGGCTCCGTTCATGTCGATGCTCAGGTTCATACGCGAGAAGGACTTCCCGATAGACGTGTGCCTGCTCTACAGCATAAAGTACCCTACAGAGGTGATATGCAGGCAGGAGCTGGACGACATGGGCAAGGCGCTGGACCTCAAGACGGTGATAACGGTGACCCGGCCGCAGGAGGGCGAGCAGTGGACCGGAGAAACGGGCCACATCGACGCCTCTATGATAAGGAAGCACGTCCCGGACTTCATGAACCGCGCAGTCTATGTCTGCGGGCCACTCGCTTTCGTGACGGCGATGCGCGACGCGCTCAAGGCGCTGGAAGTTCCCAACGAGAACATAAAGGTAGACGTCTGGGGCTGAAGTTAGCCGCGTGTCTAACCATCCCGGAATTCGTAAGCATCTAGGCCGGCCCATAATCAATTGTATGTAAGATGATAGTATGGCGGAACAAGGTCCGATGGCGATGAAGAGAGCGCCGACACAAGCAGAGGCGGAGCATGCAAAGGCTTCTGTCGTTGGTGCGCTTGTGACCTCATCTATGCCGAGGCTGGGCTACTATGGAGACGTGAGTTTCCGTGGGCCGGCATCGCTCTACCGCGACGACCCGGGAGGCTATGGAGACGCGTACGCGCATAAGACAGAGCTCTGGAATGCGATGACTCCGAGCTTCGAGGCGGTAGCGTCGAGGTTTGACTCTGCCGGGCAGATAGCCGTGTTCAATGCCGGCGCGAGATTCGCCGGACTCTATAGGGAGACGGCCAAC
>JASHUB010000022.1 GCA_030040265.1 Microcaldota archaeon | reverse complement strand
TCAGGGCCTTCCGGGGTCAGTACGCTCTTCTTCAGGACAACGGAGCACGCCTCGAATCTTCCGAAGTCGTGCTTCGAGTACTTCTCGAGGAGCTCCAGGATCTTGACCTTGTTTACGTCGCTCTTGACCCTGGCTATCGTTACGTGGGGCACGAACTCCTCGTGCTGCACTGGAAGCTGGTACTGCTTCAACTTCTCTGCGATCTTGCCGTGAAGCGACACGCACTCCTCGGCCCCCTGCGCTATCTTGGCGAAGATGACCTTGATGTACTGCGGCGTGAAGCAGCCCAGCCCGTCGACCGCGATCGGGAAGCGACTGAAATCGACCTCTGAGAGCGCCTTCTTCGCGGCCTCGACGCCGCGTTCATCGAGCTCGCCGAGGAACTCCATGGTCACATGTATGGCTTCGCTGTGCACCATCGTCGTGCCCCTGCCCTCGAAGAGGGCGCCGACCTCTGCTATGCGCTTTTTTATGTCCTGCGGAACATCAATGGCTATAAAGACTCGCATCCATTATACTTCTCGTCAAACGATTATTAAACATGTGTTCGCATGGCGACTCTTCAAGAGTTCTTGGATCTTAACCTGAGGGTAGGCAAGATAATAGCCGTTGACGACCACGAGCTTGCCCGCAAGCCCATGTACAAGCTGACCGTCGATCTAGGTCCCGAGGTAGGACAGCGGACCTTGGTGGCCGGAGTTAAGGAGTTCTATTCGAAGGAGCAGCTCCTAGGCAGGAAGATAGTAGTCGTGGCCAATCTTGAGCCGAAGAAGATAGCCGGCATAGAGTCGCAGGGCATGCTTCTCGTCGCCGACTTCGGCGATGGCATAGCAATACTCAGCCCTGACAAGGACGTCCCAGAAGGGACGATGGTGCACTAGTGATCTTATGTTGCTCTGCATAACCGGGATGCCAGGCTCAGGCAAGACCGAACTGGCGAGGATGCTTGGCCACAAGGGCTTCAAGGTCTTTGAGATGGGTGCCCTTGCCCGTGAGAAGACCGCCGAGGCGGGCCTCGTTCCAGACGAGAAGAACGTCGGATCGTACGCGACCAGACACAGGATGGAGCTCGGCAGGGACATATTCGCGCGGGAGTCGATTCCGTTGATCAAGAAGCTCGATGGCAAGAAACTTGCCATCTCTGGCGCGAGGAGCAAGATTGAGATAGACTACTTCAAGAAGAATCTGCCCGGACTGATAACCATAGCCCTCACCGCCCCGGCAGAACTCAGGTTCAAGAGGCTCTCGAACAGGGGCAGGAAGGACGACGCGCAGGCGTACGATGATTTCCTAATGCGCGACGAGAGGGAGCGCTCGTACGGGCTCGAGTCAGCGATAGATGATGCCGATTACCTGATCCTTAACAACACCAGCAATATAGAGGACCTAGACCACGAGGTCAACCAGCTGCTCAAGGTCATAGAAGACGGGGAGCGGAAGAAGCGCAGAGAGTAATCTTAATAACTTTTGTCATTAAATAGCTCTTAGTGGTTCGGTTGGACAGGCGACAGTCTTTCATTATCCTATGCACGCTATCGCTGATGCTGACCTGCGTCAGCGCATCGACCCTGCAGATACAGGGGCCGATATCGGGCAGCCTGAACAACGGAGGAACGATATACCTGGGCAAGATAGGGCCGGGACAGAGCTTCTACATCTCCGCATCTGCCGACACGCTCAACGCCAGCGGCACGTACGTGAAGATCGCCTGGGACACGCTCAACGCAACGTCCCTGCCTTCCGGCTGGACATCGCAGGCGTCCCCTCTGTATGCGGACCCCATGAAGATGAAGATAACCGTGCCAGCCGATGCACAGAACGGCACCTACAAGATGCAGATCACCGCGATAGACCTCCAGAACTACTCGAGGGTAGCCAACGTGACGTTCAGCGCTTACATAAACGTGACCCCCAATGTGTTCTCCCTGTCAGTCACACCGACAGCGATAGACGTCGGTCCCGGGCAGCCGACAAACCTCTACGTCACGATAAACAACACAGGCGTGTCTGACAATCCATTCATAATAAGCGCGCAGGGCCTGCCGGCCTGGAACGTAACCGACTCTGTCATAGCACTTCACCTGACGCAGAGCCAGTTCGTCTACCCTATATACGTTGGCGAGCCTGGCGTGTATTCGTTCAACCTCACGGTAAGTTCAAGCGCAAGCCAGCTGATAAGGCAGTCGTACCAGATACACCTGACATCGCACGCAAGCGTCACCAACGACTATGACGCTGTCGGGCAGGGAATCCTGCTAACGCCTGTGATGTACGAGCCGGCTTACGCTTTCATGCTTTTCCTCGGACAGGTTTACAAGGCCATAACCGGGAAGTGATTCCATGCCAAAGAAGGAAGGTGCAGAGCACAGCAGCATACTCTATATCAGGGCGTCATCGGTAGAGGACATCTGCCGGCTGGCGTGCACGTTCGACTACGGATCGGACAACCTTCTCATGACAAACGAGAAGAAAGGGTCCAGGCTCGCCGCATTGGGGGAGCACGTAGGGAACGTTGTAATCGCATACTATGTCACCGTGAAGGAGAAGGGCAAGCTCATAAGCTACACCCCTGCAAAAGGGGACGAGACCGAGAAAGCGGTGTTCACGTCGGGCAGCGTACAGCAGAGCGGCGCATTCAACATCAACGTGATAGGCACCGACCTGTCGACATTCGATGGAGATGCTAAGGTGTCGCAGAAGGACATAGCATTCGTGAGGATAGACGCGTCAGACGACCTGATAAGGGCGGTAATAAAGAAAGGCGTCGAGACCGAGTCGCTCACGCACCTGTACTCGTTCATCAGGAAGGGCAAAAGGTACCTCGGCACGTTCGACCTGTTCAAGGAGCTGGAGAACGATAGGAAACTCTTTTATTACTCCCCTTTCAATAATAAGACGCAGGCCAGGTATGCAAGGTACAACTACAACCGGAACGAGCTCGACTTCACCGACAGTGTAGGCGAGCACTCGTACATGTACGTGAAGATAATAAACCTGGACGAGGCATATCCTTTCTTCAATCCAATGCCCGATTAGCTCAGTGGTAGAGCGGATGGCTGTTAACCATCAGGTCGCAGGTTCGATCCCTGCATCGGGCGCCTCATCTTAGTTTCTTGACCCACACGTAACGGTTCTCATGAAAGCACCAGTCCTTGAGCGTCGCCACGTTCTCATAGCCCATCTTCCTGTAGAAGGAGAATGCGGTCTTGTTCGACATCTCCGAATCCGTGTATATTCGGTGCAGCGCCTTCCTTTTTCGCGAATTCATCTCAAACCGTTTAAGCAGCCTCTCGCCTATTCCCATCCGTCTGTAATTGCTATCAACCATCAACCAATCTATATTGATCAGACCGCCGTACTCTGAGAAAGCCAACAGAAGTCCCACCGCTGTCTTACCCTCGAACGCACCAAGGAGCACACCCCCCTTCTTCTTTATGTATCTAACAAAGTTTCTAGGCCTGTAGTCTCCTAGATCGTACCCGATGGACTCTCTCGAGTAGAGTCCGCGGTGCATAAGCTCCGGCAGTACAGATCTCATCAGGGCGTACGCTGTGACTGCGTCATTTGGCTTTAGTTTCCGTACCACGATGCCTTGTTTCATGTCTTATGCCTCCATGCCACACGAGAGGCTAGGCTTAAGCCTTCTTAAAATATTTGCTAAGCTTGGGACGCTCTCTCAGCAGTTCACGCTTTAATGGCTGCTTTACGTAAGGAATCAATCGCACCGCCTCATCTATCTCTTTTTTCCAATGTCTTCGTAGTTTCGCTGTTTTCGGCTGTGTAAGTATCCTCATCTTCATACAGTTTGGTGCCCCACATTTGCAACCATTCTTAAAATAGCGTTTAAAATATTGTTTTCCATAAAATATTCTATAATCTTCAGTTGCTTCCTCCCCTTTCTTTATATCTTTTATGACTATATCGCCGATCCACCCGGTCTCAAGAATCTTTGGGTCGCAAGAGTGATTTATATATTGTTGACGTCTATCACAGGCTTTGCTTAGTAATCCAGGCCCGGCTTTTTCTTCATGTTCTATTACAAAGTCTAGTCTCTCCTTGGATAGCTTGGCAAGGTCTTCCTTCGAGTATGTCCCACATTTCTTGCACCAGAAGCAAACAATAGTGCCTTTTGGTACGAACTGCGTTGCAAACAGCCCGTTTCCATATCTGCCTGTTTTTCTTATCACGAATAAATCGGCGAACATGATGTCATTACTGCAGGAAAGCCTATAATGATGCTCTCCATCAACCCGTTTTCACTTCCGGGCCACCGCTTTCCTCACCAGTGTGGCGACCTTCGCTTCTTCTGCAGGAGTAAACTTAATAACAGCATATGACACTGGCCACATGTTCCCTTCGTCGAGCTTCGCCCCATCGTTGAATCCGAGCGTGACATACCTGGCGCCGAACTTTGCCTTCTCCTGAAGGAACAGGATCACATTGCCCTCCTTGTCACAATACGCGGCCATTCCGTACCAGAGCCTTGGCATGAGCGTCGGTGCGTTGGCCTTGATTAATGCGTGTAGCCGCTTGCAGATTATACGGTCCGATCCATCCATCGACTCGATTTTCTCAGTCACCGCTCTTTCCCTGTCCGCTGGATTTTTGCTGTCGTTCAACTCTTTGAGATGCTCCCTCATCGCTGCAACTTCCTCGCGGCTCAGTCCCTTGGACGTTGTCGAATTTGCCATAAGCATACCTTAATCAGCCTTCACACGTTACTTATATAATCGTATGGATTTGGGATTGGTGTTGCATGAAGCTTAGAAAAATAGACAGTATAATGTTCTGCGTCAAGGACCTTGAAGAAGCGGCCGCATTCTATGAGCAGACCCTGGGGTTAAAGCGGGCATGGTCCGATAAAAAGGCGGGAATGATTGGATTCACCTTTCCAGAAAGTGATTCTGAGATCGTGATACACGATGACAAGAGCCTGCCGAACCCTGGATTTACGTTTCTGGTGGATGATGTCGCTGCGTTCTGCAACGAGTTCCAGAAAAAGGGCTTTAAGTTGATAAAGAAGCCCATCAACGTCCGGACAGGAAAGCTTGCCGTCCTTGAAGATCCATACGGGAATGCAATACCGATAATAGACCTAACGAAGTTTGGAGGCAAGCCTCGTTATAGTGACTCTTAACGCTCGTGATCATCCATGGCCATAAACACAGTTGTAGCAATCTTTCTGAATGGAGGGAAACTGCTGATGGAGAGACGCAGCGGCGACCGGAAAGTGTATGCAGGCTTCCTGATGTGCCCTTCAGGCCATGTCGAAGTTGGGGAGACGCTTGAGCAGGCCTTGGCAAGAGAGATGCAGGAGGAGCTCGGCATACGCGTCACCGCATCGAAACCCCTGTTTAGCATAGATGACACCGATCCGTTCTCCAAGAAGGACTTCACGCACAACTTCATGCGTGTCGAGCGCTACACTGGCGATATCAGCGAGACAAAGGAGGGCGTTGCCCTACTGTGGCTCAGTTACAACCAGATTAAAAACGAGAACCCTGTCCTGATAGTGCAACGCCTTGTCGACAGGCTCCATGAATCAGGGATACTCTAAGACACTGCCGCCCTCTTTTTTCGGTGACCTTCGTCAGGAAGGCAACCCGTTCGTTTTTCATTGAATGCATTCGTTGCCACAGTAATGCCTGAAACAGCTTCTTAAAGCACGGATTCTTTTCCATAAGCTGTGATGACATGAGAAGCATGGAAGCGACCGAACCGAGAACAAGCGGCACACCGGAGGGCCACAATGGGCCCGGAAGCGTCGTGTGCGTGGCGCCTAGAGACTTCAGGGAGCCGCTCCGGAGGGATGAGAAACCTTTCCGGTTGGCCAGGTTCAACAGGGAAACGAAGTCCGGGCTACGAGTGCTGTTCGACACATTCGACTCGAAAAGGGACGGCGATGGCTTCATGCAGGTGTACAAAGCAATCTTCGCGCCACCCCCATGGTCCCTGAACATATCCGAGGCAGAGGCACGAGAGCAACTGGACTTCCTGCTCGCGCAAAGGTCCATCTTCTTCAGGGTCGTCGTTCCAGATGAGAGTCCAGATGCCAACGGACCCAGGAGAGTGCTTGGTTATTGTGCGGGCAACGACTTGCCAGAAAGATACCTCCCATTGATAGCACCGCATGTGTCCAAGTCGCACAGGCCCGTTGCGTCACGAGTGTTCTACGAAGCGAAGGTCGGGCTGGACGACCTGGTGAAAGGCAACGGCCTCGCCAATGTGCTCATGGCCGAGAGAGTGCGGCACGCAATGCAGCTCGGCTACGAGTATGTGGCCAGCAGGACTCTTGGAGGCAACGATCCAATAGAGCGTATATACCAGAAGTTCGGCTATGTCCGCATATGCTCCGACCCAGAGCATCCGGAAAGGAACTGGTGGCTACTTGACCTTACAAAGGACCGTGAAACTCTCGAAAAGAAGCTAGACCTCGAGCTGCGTCCATGACCGGGAAGTAGCGGCCATCCACACATATCTGCGGCGTTGCAGCCCCCCCACCAAGGTATTTAAGCGTGTCTTGCGACTTAATCCTGTGGGGCCATGAACACTATAGCAATGGTAGTTGGGATTTTGGTAATAATAGCGATAATAGGCGGCGCATACTGGTATTCAACAAGGGCGCCAGCGCCTGCAACGACCACGGTCGCAAGTTCGCCTGCGTCGCAGGGCAATGTCGCATACACAATATCCGATGCGGCAGCATCTGCCGTTTCCTCTGCCACGATGCACGTGAGCAGCGTGCAGCTCCAGAGCTCAGCCAACGGCAAGTGGTACACAGCCACGCCTTCCGGCAGCGGCACATACACGCTTCATGGCCAGACCTCATACACATTCATCGGCAACGCAACAGTTCCTGCAGGTGCCTATGATGCTGTGCAGCTGAACGTCGACTCGGTCACAGGAACGTATGCGAACGGCACCACTACCACCATGGCCATACCAAGCGACAACATAACCGTTTCTGGCACTTATGACATACAGAGCACGGCCAATACTACTTCGACAAACTGGATAAACTTCGCCGTTGACCTGAACCAGTCAGTGCACACGACTGGCAGCGGCAAGCTCATACTGCTGCCTGTGGTGCAGGTAGTGGCCTGGTCCAATGCGATGCTATCCGTGGGCACGGGCAACAACGTGAGCGTCCAGAGCTACGGTTCGGTCACGTCATCGGTGAATGCCGGCATGAACGTGAGCGGCCAGATGGTGGCAAACCTGGTTGTCCCACAGGATGCAAACCTGACAGTAATCGGAAATGTTGTGATATCACTGGGTTGACATGGCAGCAAACACAAGAAACGACATAGGTAGCATCCACGCAGGAAGGTTCATTGTCGCGGTATTCGCTTTGATAGTTGCGGCGGCGCACCTGGCATCCAACTCTGGCGGCGTCGGGTCGTCGCACTTCCAGGCGCCTCCTTCCAACCAGATTCCATCAGGAACTTCAGGTTTCAGCCAAGGCTTCAACTACGTCGGTTTCTGGACTTCCTTCGAAGTCGTAGTGTACACTGTGATTGCGATAGTCTTCCTCCTGGGCCTGCGCACGTGGTATGTGCCATCGATAGCCTTCAACGTGTTTAACCTAGGCATATACTTCATTTCCGGCGTAACAGCGATACCTGGCATAACCGCCACGGCTTTCGGCGGCAGGCTGGCGGTGTTCTCAAGCTTCTCGACAATGAGCCTGATAGTGGTTGGCTGGGTCGCAGTGCTGTTGCTTGGCATAATCATGATCAAGTATGACCGCGGCTCAGAACTGGACAAGATGCTGGTGACGAAGAGGGCGTAACGTCAGCTATTTCCTTCTTGCTCCTGAATCATTCCTGCTCATCCATAGCACAAGGAGCCCTACCAGCATGAAAATGATGCCGCTGACGGTCATGATTGCGGTGTTCTGCTCATACGGCCCGAATGACCCACCGGCCAGCATCGGGTAGTTCAGCGGAAACGAGAGCAGGAAGGTCGCGTTACCGTACAAAAGCAGCACTATGCCTATTGTCCTATTCTCCATCGGTCAGCCGCCTATCTTGAACATCTTGGTTCCGCAGACCGGGCAGACACCCTGCGTGGCCTTCCTGCCATTCTTCATGGTGACCTGCTTCGCATCCTTCATCTCACGCTTTGTCTTGCACTTAACGCAATACGCTTGTACCATACAATCGCCGAATATACATGGTAGCAGATTATTAAAAGCTATGCCCTACTTGTCCGACCGAAGGTTAACTTCAACTCTCCGGTCCAACTCCTCGTCAGTCGCAAAGGCATGTTTGATTGACACTTTGAAAAACCTGAACTCTGAAGGCTCCAGATAGGAAGATGGTTCATAGCGTTCATTCATCGCTATGCCGCCATGGATGGCGAGCTTCCTGCAGTACACGTCTATCGCCTTCGCAAGGCCATCCTTCTTCATCAGTGTCGCCGTGCCGGACAGCTGAACCTCGTCATAAGAGTCTATGGGGGTGTTTGAGTCGTATATCACAGCTGCGACTTTCGGATTCTCCATTATGTTCTTGGAGTGCTGTGAATCCACGGCAGATATGAAGTACAAGTTGTAATCCTGGTCGTGTGCAAAGAAAACGGCGGCGGCCCAGGGCTCCCCTCTCTTGCTGGTGGTCGAGATTGCCATGTACCTGAGCCGTTCCATGAGGAACCTTGCCTTATCGTCAACCTGGCTGGCCATGCTATCATGGGGATATCACAACCAGGATTAATATCCCTTCCGTTGGCTCAGAAGAAAGTCACGCCGAAGAAGAAGCTAGTCAGCGTCCTCAGCGATTCGAGTATTATGACTGCTGCAATCAGGTAGCCGAGGAGCGTCTGGTTGGCCCTGTCCTTGAAATGGCTGCCGATGAGTATTCCGGGTATGCCTCCGGCGATGAGCAGCCCCGTAACCGTAAGGTCGACATGGCCGAGGAGCAGCTGCACTACCGTCGCGCCGAAAAGGATCAAGCCGCCCTCGAACACAGCTATTCCCACGGCCATCCTGTTCGGGAACTTCATCAGTAGCATGAGGGAGGCGACCAGCAGCGAGCCTGTCGAGATCCCGGTAAGGCCGGCTATCACGCCGACAACCGCCCCTATGGCGGCACCCTTCAGGCGCAGTCTCAGGTCCACTTTTGGGTTGGTCTTGTGGTTCAGAATGTTCTTCTTTGTGAGAACCAGTATCAGTATCGCCACCGCGAGAAGTAGCGCTGCAAGCGCCGGCGAGAAGTACGGCCAGGTTACGAATGCAGCGCTGTAGTAGGCGCCCACGATTCCGAGCGGAACGCCTGTGATGGCGACGATGAACGCGTACTCCATCTTTATCGCCTTTCTTAGGTAGTTCCTTGCGCTTCCAACGAACTTCACCACGGTTCCCTGCGTGGTGGACGTGCCGACAACGAAGAGTCTAGGCACTATGCTGCTGAAGTCCAGCAGGAGGATAGGCGTCATGAGCGCCCCAGAGCCGACGCTGGTCAGTCCGACCAGCAAGCTGACGACGAACCCAAGTATCAGGATCCCTGAAATCTCCAAAGGACCGAGCATCAGCATAACGTTGTACGCGAAAGGATATTAAGCATGGCATCGATTTGTATGCGTTGCAATGGACGTTTCATCTGACCTTTCGAAAGCCGTTGGCAAATCCATACTGGTGCCAGCCGCGAGGCTCGAAGCATATGTCAATGACAAGTCCGCATTCACCGGCAAGATGCCCCTGGCGGTCGTGCGCCCCAGGCGCGCGTCAGATGTCGCAAAGGTCATGCGCTTCTGCAATTCCCGTAGGATAAAGGTCGTGGCACACGGAGGCGGGTCGTCGCTCACCGGGGCATCGATACCTGTGGAAAGGGGCATAGTGATTGACCTTTCTGGGCTGAAGCGGATACTCGAAGTGCACCTTGAGGACAGGTACGTGGTTGCCGAGCCGGGGGTGACCATTGCGGAGCTGAACAAAAGGCTCGCAAGGCACGGGTACTTCTACCCTCCGGACCCCGCAAGCGCGTCGTTCGCTACGGTGGGCGGGACCATCGGCACAAATGCGGGCGGCCTCCGCGCAGTCATGTATGGCTCCACAAAGGACTGGGTCTTGGGTCTGGAAGTCGTCCTTCCGGATGGGAGAACGGTGCAGACTGGCGGAAGGGTGTCAAAGCGATCGATAGGATACGATCTCACATCACTAATCGTAGGGAGCGAAGGGACGCTTGGGATAGTCACCAAGGCAGTTCTCAGGATATGGCCGCGCCCGCCTGCGTGGCGAATGTTCGCAGCGTACTATAACAGCATGGAGCGTGCAGTCCGGGCAGTTGGAGAGATGAAGGAGAAAGGGATACTGATAGAAAGCGCAGAGTTCATAGACAGCGAAGCGATGGCGCTGATGGCAAAGTACAAACGGATAAAGTTTCCCGAAAGGGCCAGATACGTGATATTTGTTGAAGTGGCATCAGGCAGAAGCTCTGTGGACGAGGAGCTCAAGAAGGCAATCCATCTCGCAAGTTCCAACGACGCTATCGCCGTCAAGGTTGCGGA
The DNA here is from genome assembly GCA_030040265.1 of Microcaldota archaeon. Taxonomy (GTDB): domain Archaea; phylum Micrarchaeota; class Micrarchaeia; order Micrarchaeales; family CABMGC01; genus JAKAWC01. The sequence goes on along the minus strand of JASHUB010000022.1, from coordinate 17,087 downwards.
AGGCGAGAAAGAGGCATCGCGCCTCTACGAGGCAAGAAGATTCCTTCTACTCGCGTCGGAGGACAAGGCGCAGAAGAGCGGGCGGAAGGTGATGATAGCAGACATAGTCGTGCCGCTGTCGCAGCTCCATGCAGTCCTGCCGCGCATGCGCGCCGCGGCAGACCATTCGGGGCTGGGGGTCGTGATATACGGGCACATAGGCGATGGCAACATGCATGCGGACATATCCTACGACCCAAAGAACAGCCGTGAAACCAGAAGCATGAACTCGCTGCAAGAGGCCTTCGGCAGCATAGCGATCGAACATGGCGGGAGCGTTTCGGGGGAGCACGGCATAGGGGTGGAGAAGAAGCGGCTTCTCCGGGAAGAGTTCGCTGCCAGGCGCAGCCTCGAGAACATCGAACTCATGAGAAAGATAAAGAAGCAGTTCGACCCGAACGGGATACTGAACCCAGGCAAGATATTCGACTAGGCCCCGCTGTAGTGCTGCTTCCTCGGGTCCGTCTCCATTATGATCTTAGTCACCGAGGCGCGGTTGAAGCCCTTGAAGCCCTGGTCCCTTTCAAGGTTCTCCATGTGGCTCCCTATCGCTCCGTTCTTCAGGAACTCGTCGTACTGCTCCCTTGTGACGAGCTTCAGCTTCAGTAGCGCATCCAGCCGTTTCTTATCGACCGGCCAGCGCTCGCCAACCGTGAATGCCTGCTTCAGGAATTCGAAATGCGAGAACGGCGGCATCATGCCGACGCCGCTCGATGCGAGGTCCTTGGTCAGCCTCTCGTGGTCGAAGCGCGCCTCAAGATGGTGCATGCCTGCCTGGAGTATGCTCTCTCCGTGCAGCCCGATCCAGAGGCCTACAGTTCCGAGCGTCCTCTCTTTTTCCTTGAAGCCATCGTGCGCGAAATCAATCTTCGTCTCATCTTTGTTGAGGTCTACGTCAGTGAATACCACTATGTTGCACACCGGATGCTCCAGGATCTGCGCCCCCCAGCCAGCCGCTTCTCCGGCGTAGTACTTCTCGCGGCACGTGTACCCGAGCCTTTCAAAAATGTCTATCATCTGCGTGAAGTGGGCCCTCGACGACCTGTAGGTGTGGTGGTCATGGTTCCCCCAGCCGAGTCCTAGACGGTCCTGCCTGCTCTTCTGGACCTGCCCTGCGCGGTTGCGCCTCTGCCAGTACGCCCTTTCCGCCCTGAAGAACGCATCAGACGCACGCGCGCCATCGATGATGCTCGCCGATCTGTAGACGTCGTGCATGGTGGCGCGCATCCCTTCATCATCGTCGTCGAAATACCTGCGCCTCTGGAAGAAAGCGCTGAGCACGCCCAGGTACCTATCGGTGTCCTTCATGTAGCTCTGGACGAAGCCATCATAGCCCCGCCTCTCGATCGCCGATAGGGCATGCGCGCCTTCCTTCTTCACCATGGCCTTCCTGAAAGGCGCATAAGGCTCGCCATCGGTCTTTATCCCGTTGCCGAGCGCCTGCAAGAAGTCGTCAATGCTCTCCGGTTTCAGAGCGACCTCCGTTGTCTTGTTCGAAGTGACCAGGATGGGGAACAAGTACGAACTGAGGTGCTTCATCACCACGGTGTCGTCAGGGTCTCCGCGGGTGTGCACCTCCACGAGGCCGAGACGTTCCAGGTCCTTAAAGCTTACGTCAGACTCCGGCATCACGATATGATCTATCCAGTCAACGAACCTTGTCGAAGATTCGGCCATCATCCTGCCGGAAAGAGCCTTCGCGAAACGATGTTTGCCAAGGAACCGGTCAATCGTTCCAAGGACGAACTTCTCAAGATCAGGATAAAGTCCCCAGTCGAACTTGTCGTGCGCCGTCTTCTTAGGAACTTTAGGCAAAGAACCCCCGATACTAAATCAGAAAGAGGATATATAGCCTTTATTTAGCGCTCGCCCACAGGTTTTCGGCCAGACGTCCGGCCTTTTCGCTGATCCCGTCAAACTTCTTGCTCAAAAGGACCCCGCCATCGAGCACCACCTTTCCATCAATGATCGATATGCTTACGCTCCGGCCTTCGGCGGCGTATACTATGTTGCTAACGGCGTTCCTCGTCCCTGTAGGCGACATGAAGGCACCAGCCCTATCGAGCAAAATGATATCCGCCTTCTTGCCGCTTTCTATGCTACCTGCGTCCAGCCTCAGCGCCTTGGCGGCGTTGACGGTAGCCATATCTAGCACGTCCTGAGGCGCAAGGTTGTTGATGAGTGCCCCGAACTTCATGTCCTGCAAAAGGTCAAGGTTGTCGTTCGACGCGGTGCTGTCCGTGCCTATGGCAACGTGTATCCTTCTCTTCAGCATCTTCTTGACATCAGCGACGCCGCTCCCTAGCCTCGCATTGCTTATTGGATTATAGACCGGCGTCGCCCCGGCCTTCGCGAGCGCAATCATCTCCGCATCCTCAAGCCAGACGCAGTGCGCAGCAACCAACCTGTCGGAAAGGAAGCCGTTCTTGCCCATCCACGCGACTGGGCGCTCGCCGTATTTGCCTGCATGGTCGTGGACCTCCCGCATCGTCTCGGAAAGGTGCATGTGCACAATGGTGTCGTACTTCTTGGCAAGGTCAAAGGCCTGCGACACGGTGTCCTTCGAGCAGACGTAGACTCCCTGCAGGCCGACAGATGGGGTCACCAGGGGTTTGCCGGCATAGCCCTTCAGGAACTTCTCTGCGTTCTTTATCGGAACCCCCTTCTGGGTGGTGAACTTCTCGTCGAGCGCGACCCACGAAAGATAAGCCCTAAGCCCGGTGCCGGCCACGGCATCTGCAATAACGTCTTCCGAATAATAAAGGTCAAGGAACGACGTGGTGCCGCTCATCAGCATCTCCTCTGCCCCCAGCAGGGTCGATACCTCGATCATCTCCTTGGTGTTCCGCGAGTCGAACTCAGAGGTCTTCTTCAGGAAGACGTCGAGGTTGTCGTTGGGCACCATGCCGCGCAGCATGCTCATGCCGACATGCGTATGCATGTTTATCAGGCCCGGCAGGACGACCCTGTCGCCGGCGTCGATCACAACATCCGATTTATCCGCCTTGGCACCAACAGATGCGATCACCGAGTCCTCTATCACAACGCTGCCGCGCAGGATTCTTCGCTTCGCATCCTGCGTCACAATGAGCCCGTCGCGTATGGTTATTGTAGACACGTTTTTGCTTTCTCATGCAAGCCTTAAATAGGCGTGACACCGCATAGTAACCTATTTATATTATAATGTTATAACATTATATAACATTAGGAAGGTTAGCATGTACGAATGGACGGTCATAGGCGCAGGTCCCGCAGGGATAGCCACGGTGGGCAAGTTGCTGGACAACGGCGTGGCGCCCGAGTCCATACTCTGGATAGATCCGGAATTCAGCGTCGGGGATCTCGGAGGAAAATGGAACAACATACCTGGGAACACCAAGATTCACAGGTATCTAGACTTCCTCTCCAGTTGCAGGTCGTTCGATTACGAAAAGATGGGCTCAGAGTTCGGGATATTCTCGCGCGATCCCGAAGAGGCGTGCACGCTGCACTATGTCGTGGAGCCGCTGCAATGGATAACCGAGAGGCTGAGGTCAAAGGTGCACAGCGTCAAGACCAAGGCCACGGGCCTAAGACTGGAGGGCGGCGAATGGCGCATAGGCACCGAAAACGGGGATGCGGTATCCAAGAATGTGGTGCTCGCCTACGGATCGGTCCCTAAAAGGCAGGACTTCGGGATACCTGAAATAAGCCTGGAAGATGCGCTGGACAAGAACAGGCTTGAAAAGGTCCTCGCAGGACGGCTCGACCAGACGATCATCGTGGTGGGAGGGAAGCATTCCGGCATCCTGGCAGTTAAAAACCTCATCGAGGCAGGCGTCATGAACGTGATCCTAATCAAAAAGGGCCCGATTCTTTATGCAGAAGAGCTTCCAGGAGGCAAGATGAAGTATGATAACATCGGCCTGAAAGGCGAGGTGGCCAAATGGGCGAAGAAGCATATAGATGGGGATGAGCCCCTGGAGAACCTTCTAGTTCTTGAATCAACGCCAGAGACAGTGTCGAAATACACGCAGCTGAGCGACAGGGTCGTATGTGCAACAGGCTTCGAGCCAAGGCAGCTCCCTGTAGAAGGGATAGAAGGGATCCGGTTCGACCAAAGGACAGGGTCGCTTGGCCCAGGGCTGTTCGGTGCAGGCATCGCATTTCCCGAGATGGTCGTCGAAGAGGGGAAGACCGTTGGCAACGTTGGGGTATCGAAGTTCATCCGCTACCTTGACAGGGTCGTCCCGCAATGGCTGCTCTCAAGAGAGGCATTCAACGCACTGCGCGATGGAAACGTTCGCGTAGCCGCCGGTTCCCCAAGGCCCATCGCTGCGAGGTAAGGAAACCTTAAATAAGCGTGAGAAGTAATTCCCTATGCCTTGGGCCCGTAACTCAGTATGGCTAGAGTGGCTGGCTTTTAACCAGCAAGTCAGGGGTTCAAATCCCCTCGGGCCCGTGATGCTGGTGTTTTTATAAAAGCAGGCCCGCGAGTAAAGAACATCGTCCTCGGTGCAAGAGGGAACTATGCAACCCAGGACAATCTACTCATCAGAAAGAAGTATCTGAGCCTCGCCACTCCGAGGAGACCCACGAGCCAGGCGCTCACAGACAAGATTAAGTCACTCGGAGCAAGGAGCGTTCTCGACGTCGGCTGCGGCACCGGCGACTTCCTCATAGAACTCAGGAAGAGCGGGTTCAAGGGCGAAGCCTATGGCGTAGACATCTCAAAGGGGATGCTGGCCACGGGCATTGCGCAGAACAGGAAGGAAAAACTGGGCATAAAGTTCATCGTAGGCAATGCGGAACGGTTGCCCTTCGAGTCTGGGCGTTTCGACGTGGTTGTCGCGAAGCACATGCTCTACCACCTGCAGCACCCGCAGAAGGGCATCAACGAGATGCGGCGCTGCCTTGCAGATCATGGCACCATGATAATAACGCTCAATTCCAAGGGCAACACCCCGCTGCTGCACGAGTGCAGCCTTATGATATGCAGGAAGTACGGCCTCACCTCGATGCATGGATATGGCTACATATCGACGGAGAGCGTGAAGCGGTACCTCAAAGGGTTCAAGGTCGCAAAGCCCATTATAACAAAAAGCCGCATAGACCGCCCAGACATGTTCCCTGCATACTTCGCGAGCTTCAGGGACTTCTACAGGCCATATCCTAATGACAGGAAGTGGGCGATGATGATAGACGATGTCAGGAAGTTTGTGGATAAGAGACTGGCGAAGGAAGGCAAGTTCATAGAGACCCGCACGATGGGGATAATCTATGCTGTCAAAAAAGGAGGGTAGATGTTCGCGCTTCTCTACGCAATAGGATTCGGCATAGCTCTGGGGCTTTCTGTCGCAGCTCCTCCGGGACCGATGAACGCGATAGTTGCAAGGGAGTCACAGCGTTCCAACTGGCACGGGTCAAGCGTCGGCTTCGGTGCCATGACCGCTGACGCGATCCTTCTTGTCATAACGTTCTACTTCTCCAAGCTCATCCCGAGCTACATCATCAACTTCTTCTACATCGCCGGCACGTTCATCCTTCTATACATGGCATACGGCACGCTCAGGGCGAAGGCGAAGGAGACCAGCATACATGCGAACTACTTCCTGGGCATAGGCATGGGACTCACCAACCCGTTCCAGATAGCATGGTGGTTCACCGCAGGACTCTTCTTCATCACGAAGATAAGCCTTATCGCCATAGTCGGCTTCTTCATAGGAATAGTAATATGGGTGTTCTCGTTTCCCTACGCGATCCACAAGACCAAGAAGTACTACGAGCCCAAGTGGATAAACTACATCTCAACGGCGGTGCTGGTCGCGTTCGCGGCATTCATGTTCTACCTCGGGCTGAAGGGTCTGGGCCTCTTCTGAGGGCGCTTGATAAGGCATAAAAACCTTAAGAGCAAAGGTTAATCGCTAATGCTTAGGTGCACTGATGGTAGACGACTTCAAGATGGACAAGCTCAAGAAGCTCAGGGCCGCAAAGATAGACCCGTATCCCTACACATTCAACCAGACCCACCACGCAGAGGAGATAATAGCCCACTACTCCTCGCTGGAGAACAAGACGGTCAGCGTCGCGGGCAGGATACGCGGCATGCGCAGGATGGGGCAGCTCTACTTCCTCGACCTTCTGGACAGCTCCGGAAAGATACAGATACTGGTCAGGAGCGACGTCGCATCGAAGAAGACGATGGACCTGATGGGCATGATCGATTCCGGCGACATACTCGGCGTTGACGGGAAGGTCACCAAGTCTGCGCGCGGTGAGATAAGCGTGGATGCGCTCGAGATAACCATGCTTGCGAAGTCGCTTCGTTCGCTCCCTGAGAAGTTCCACGGGCTCAGCGACACGGAGGTAAGATACAGGAAGCGATATCTCGACCTCATGGTCAACCCAGAAGTCAGGAACATCTTCCTCACGAGGGCCAAGATTGTCAGCTACATGCGCAACTTCTTCGAATCACGCGGATTCGTCGAGGTCGAGACTCCGGTGCTGCAGCCCACGTACGGCGGCGCTAACGCAACCCCGTTCATGACAAGATTCGAGGCGCTCGACTCCGACATGTACCTCAGGGTGGCCGACGAGCTCTACCTGAAGCGCCTGATAATCGGGGGCTTCGAGAAGGTCTTCGAGTTCGGCCACGACTTCAGGAACGAGGACATAGACTCGACGCACAACCCGGAGTTCCTCCAGGTTGAGTTCTACGAGGCGTACAAGGACTACAACGATTACATGAAGATGGTCGAGGAGATGCTCGGCGGACTGGTGAAGAGCCTGACAGGAGGCCACGAGCTCGGCTACCAGGGCAAGACGATAAGCTTCAAGCCACCTTTCAAGAAACTCTACTGGGTCGATGAACTCAAAAAGATAACCGGCATAGACATCTCCGAGATGACCGACGCCGAGGCGAAGAAGGTCGCAGAGAAGGAGAAGCTCGACACCTCGATCAAGAACGCCTACCACGTCGCAGACTCGCTGTTCGACAAGTACCTGAAAGAGCAGCTCTGGCACCCGACGTTCGTGCTAGATTACCCGTCATACATGTGCCCGCTGACCAAGGACAAGAGGGGCAACCCGATGCTCAGCGAGAGGTTCGAGCTCTATGCCGCGAGCAAGGAGCTCGGCAACTGTTACTCGGAGCTGACCGACCCAGTGGAACAGAGGAAGAAGTTCGAGGCGCAGGAAGAGGAGCGCAGGAAGGGAGACGTGGACGCGCCGCCTGCTGATGCAGACTTCATAGAGGCTATTGAGTACGGCATGCCTCCTACGGCAGGCATGGGCATAGGCATGGACCGGCTGATAATGCTGCTAACCAACAATGTCTCCATCAAGGAGGTCATAGCCTTCCCCGCGGTGAGACCCGAATCGAAGAAGCAGGATAAGAAGGAGACGAAGAAGCCTGCGAAGGGCAAGAAGTAGTTCCGCTCGTGATTTCATGGACATAAAGACCGAAGAGGTAACTTACAAGACCAGAGGTGATGCGATATCGGCGCACCTCGCGTATCCGACCCAGGAAGGCAAGTACCCTGGCATAGTGCTGATACACGAGATATTCGGGGTCGACGAGCACATGCGCAAGGTCGCCGACAGGATAGCCGCGGAAGGGTATGTCGTGCTCGCACCGCACCTGTTCTCGAGCAAGGCGCTGTCGCCAGTGCTCACCCCTGAGAACATCGGGGCGACGATGAAGTTCATGATGTCGATCCCGATGGACAAGCAGAGGGATCCGGAGTACCGCGCTGCAGAACTGGCGAAGCTGGACGAGAAGACACGGGATGTGATCGGCAAGGTCAACGACGTCTTCTTCGTGAACAGGCCGACAAAGCTCTTCGTCAAGTACCTAGTATCCGGTGTCGATTATCTCAACTCGCTCCCCAAGGCGAGCGGGAAGATAGGCAGCGCAGGGTTCTGCTTCGGCGGCGGGATGTCGATAAACCTGGCATGCACCGGAAAGACCGACGCATCGATTATCTTCTATGGCGAGAACCCTTCGCCGATAAGCAGGATAAAGAACGTGAAGGGCGCAGTGATGGGCCTGTACGGAGGCGAGGACCACAGGCTGAATGTCAACATAGACAAGCTCGTCAAGGCACTCACAAAGTACAACAAGCCCTTCACCATAAAGGTCTTCCCCGGCGCGCACCACGCGTTCTTCAACGACACCAGGCCGCACTACAACCAGGCGGCCGCAGAGGATTCGTGGCGCATGATGACCAAGTTCTTCAAGGACAACCTGCAGGGATGACATCTCTTTAAATATGGTTGCGCCCAAATGTTTAGCACATGCCAGGGTGGCGGAATCTGGTAACGCGTACGCCTGGAAATCTTTCCAGCTAGCGTATGGCCTCACGGCCTTTAGGGTTCAAATCCCTACCCTGGCGTCTTCAAGTCCACAAATCGGAAGGATTTTTAAGCCTGTCTATCCATATATTAATCTCAGTTTGCTATATCCTAAGTCGCCCTCTTGGACGGCTTCTGGTGCATACAATGGCAGATCAAAAACCCAAAGATGAGCACAGGGATCAGAGACCCAAGGAGAAGCAGGAGGTCATGATCATTCGTATGTCGGGTAGAGACATCAATGGGAATTTCACGATACAGAAGGCCATAGACCAGATAAAGGGTGTTGGGGCCAACCTCGCCCACGCGATAGCGTTCAACGCAGAGAAGAAATACGGCATACCGATGTCGACGAAGCTGCAGGACCTGAGCGAAGAGAACCTCGAGAAGCTTGAAGAGGCGATCAAGGACCCGGTGAGGCTCGGGATACCATCATACTTATTCAACAGGAGAAAGGACCTGGAGACAGGGAAGGACCTGCACATGGTCGGCGTCGACCTGATGGTCAAGACCAGGCAGGACATCGACAGGGAGATAAAGATTCAGACCTACCGCGGCTTCAGGCACCAGTACGGGCAGAAGGTGCGCGGCCAGAGGACGAGAAGCACCGGCAGGACGGGAGCCACGATCGGCGTCACAAAGAAGGGAGCCGCGCCAGCGGGACCAGCGGCCGCGCCAGCGCAGGGAGCCCCTGTAGCAGCAGGAGATGCGACAAAGAAGGCAGCTGCGCCTGCAGCAGAGGAAAAGAAGTGATTGATTGGGCGCGCCGAAGAGATTCAGGAAGAAATATGATAAGCCCACAATGATGTGGAACAAGGTAAGGATCGAGAACGAGCACAAGCTCAAGGAAAGGTTCGGGCTGAAGAACCTGAGAGAGCTGTGGATGGCTGCCAGCGAACTCCGAAGGATAAGGAGGAACACGCGCGCAGTGCTTTCAGGGAACGCGAGCGAGAAGACAGGAAAGGAGATGATCGCGAGGCTCGCGAAGTACGACATAATCAAGCCGGAGGCGGCGCTCGACGACCTGCTGGTCATAGACGTCGACAAGATACTCGACAGAAGGCTGCAGTCGGTGGTCTTCAGGAAGGGATTGTCGAAGAGCATGAAGCAGTCACGGCAGCTCATAACGCACGGCTACATCGCGATAGGCGGAAGGCGCATCACCTCGCCTGGATACACTGTAAGGAGGGACGAGGAAGGCACGATAGCATACTACAAACCATTCAAGATAGAATCGGCACCAGCGCCTCAGAAGGCGCCGGAGGCCGCACAGGCGGCGCCAAAGGCGGTCGAAGCGCCAAAGGCGGTCGCACCTGCTGCTGAGAAACCAGCGTGATACTTATGGCAGAGAAAGTGAAGAGAAAACCAAAAGCTCCTGCAACGCCGCAGAAGGGCGCGGAGAGCAAGCAGCCGCAGAAGGCCAAGAAGGGAGATGTATCATTCGAGGCCGAGGCGCAGGCAGCCGCGCAGAAATACAAGCCAAAGGGCATAAGGTGGGGCGTGGCGCACATATTCTCCTCGAAGAACGACACTATAATCACGCTTACGGACCTGTCAGGCGCCGAGACCATAGCGGTCGGAAGCGGCGGCATGATAGTCGACGTCGACCACGAAGAGGGCTCGCCTTACGCAGCGATGCAGGCCGCGTACAAGGTCGCCGCAACCGCGATTCAGAAGGGAGTCACCAACATAAACATCAAGATCAGGGCCCCGGGAGGCCACAACTCAAAGACCCCGGGACCAGGAGCCCAGGCAGTGGTCAGGGCGCTGGCAAGGTCAGGCTTCAAGATAGGGAACATAGAGGACGTAACACCTATCCCTACAGACACCACGAAGAGGCCTGGCGGCAGAAGGGGAAGGAGAGTATAAACTCTACCAATTAGAATCCTAATCCTTTAGCGCAGCCGCCGCCTCACAGGGCAAGGAGCGCGATGAAGAACAGCGTGACCACGACCGCCACGTCGAAGTTGTCATCGATGTGCCACGGCAGGCTCTCGACGAAGGCTGCTATGAACGCCACGGCCACGGCCAGAGGCCCGATCAGGAAGTAAGAGAGCGCAAGTATGACCAGGAAGCTCGCGATGCTGCCCTCGAAGCTCTTCTTCCTGTTGTACGGCAGCCTGTGCTTCCCGTAGTTAACCCCGACTATGGTCGCCGCCGCGTCGCCCAGGAAGATGCTTATCAGCGCGACAGCGACATACGGCATGTGCAGGAACCCTATAGCAACGAGCGACCCCAGGGCCAACCATATGGCGCCGTGCCCGAATGTCGTGTACTCGCGCTCCAGGGCGCCGAGGCTCTTCGCTATGCCGCTCTTCTTGAAGGTTATCGAGTAGTTGCTGACAAGGAAGCCTAACAGTATCAGTGCTATGGTAAGTCGGTCCGCGTAAACTGTCGCGAACACGAACACCAGAAGTATGACGGCCCCGAGTCCGATCTGCACGAGGTCACGCTGCACCTCCGTGGACTTGAGCGTGACGCCGTTGTGCGACGGCTTGAAGATGCCCACCTCAGAGACGAGGCCGAAGAGCATCACCTGGGCCATGTGCGCGGCCCCGAGGTGCGCGTAGTAAAGCAGGTAGACCACCGCGATGGCCATGTACGCGTAGTTGAGTCGCTTCCCATAGGTGAACATCAGCCCGTCGAAGATCACGATGCCAGACACGAGGACCGGCACAGCGCTTATCAGCTCGCTCGTGAAGACGAGCCCGCCGAAGACGAGCATCGCAGCGAAAACGAAGAGAGAGTTGACATCCTTCGCCTTGGATATCCTGTATACGGCGAGCACCGCCGCGACGATGTAAAGCGCTGCGTCAGCAAGCAATACCATGCACACACTAAATGATGTAGATTATCCACGCCGCAATTATAAACCCTGCGACTATCACGAAAGGCACTGTCCTAGTGGCCTTTGCAACGACGTCCTTGCCCACCTCTGTGAGCGTGGCCTCGGCGTCCTCGCCCCAGACCTTGAAGTTCTTGACCACGAACCTCCTGTAGTTGTACGAGACCGGTTCGAGGTCGTTCAGCGCCACCGTGACCATCGAGTCGACCACTTTCTTCATGTCCTCAACCTGCGAGAACCTGCCGAGCACGTTGCTGGCGTTCAGCGCTATTGAGTTGACAGAGTGCGTGTCGGTGGTGCACAGCTCGAACTCGAATCCGAACACATGCTGCAGGTGCTCGAGGAGTCTGCTCCTGAACTTGGGGTCGATGTTGTTCGCATCGAAGTAGACCATGCCGAACCTCCTGCCTCCGACGTCGAAGATGCACACGCTGGTGTACCCTCCTCCAAGGTCCTTCGGATAATGGAGCAGCGCAGATATCTTCTGGTGCGCGACGCCAACCTTCAGCGTGCCCCTCTTCATGTGCATCGACTTCTTTATCGCATTCGCGTACTTCTCGACATAATGGCTGTCCATGTGGATCCCCTCGATCTCCTTCTTGCTTGCCCGTTCGAACCTGGAGTTGTGCGCGTCTATCAGGATGACCTTCGAGCCGTCTGCCGAGGCGACCTTCTCGAGGATCTTGCCGACAGGCCTCTCCATGTCTTCAGTCACCAGCGGTGCCTTGGTAAGCGTCAGCAGCGAGACGTCGCCCACGTGGATGTTGATCGCCCTGCAAGGACCGTCAGAGCCTATGCCGATCGCACCGGATGCACCGGCGAACCTGTCTGCAGAGTCGATGCGCTCCTCCACGCTGTCTGACAGCTTGTAGACCTGCGACGTGCTGATTGGGTTGTCGTTTATGTTGACCGCTCCGTGCAGCACGAAGGGCGCGGCATCGTACTTTTCCGAGATGACCCTGCCAACATGCTCTGTGGTGATGCTGCCTCCTACGTTTACGAATGGGCCGTAGTGGATGTCGGGGCGGACGAACACCGCCTTGTACTTCTTGTTGCCCTTCAGCACCAGGAGATCGACGTCTATGTCGCGCTCAGCCCCGGCGTCGGAGCCGAGGAAGTTCATGTCTATGCTGAAGTCGTAGAGCAGCTGGTTGAGCATCACGGTGAAGAGCATTGCGCTGCTTATGTTCATCGCCTTCTTAAGCGGCCTGTCGACAATGTACAGGGACAGGTAACCCACCGCGAGGAAGACCAGCATCCCTGCATACAGCTTTATGAGTAGGATGTGGACAGGTATGTCTAGGCTGAGGACATACGCGCCCAACGGTATGAAGAACAGGACGTTTATGACGGGCTGCACGGTCGCAGTGAATATGGCGCTCTTCTTCCTGGCCATCACGAACTTCTCTATGAAGAACCAGTAGCCGTAGACCGCCGCATTCGCGAGGAGCAGTATGACGTACGCCACGGTGTAGTTGTTGAGCACCGCGAACAGCACCGAGTCCGCGATCAGGAACACCGCATAGATCATCGAGATGAATGCGGTGACCATCATTATGTGCTTCAGCTGCATCTTCCTGCGCATCGTCTTGACGGCGAATATCGTCAGGAGCGCAGGGATGCTTATGATGAATATGCCAGCGCTTGCGCCGGAGAAGACAACGTCCATCGCGTCTGCGGAGAAGGCGCCGTAGTGCACGGCTATCCCCGCAAGCGCCCCGGCGATTATCCCTAGCAGGAGTATGCCGATTGCCTGCAGCGGAACGCTCGGAGCGTTTTTGTTAAAGAAATCCGAGTAGCTTGTAATGTCCTTTTTCCCTTCAGGCATAACCAAACCTAACCTTACTTTCCGAATCTGCGCTGCCTATCGCTGTAATCCTTTATCGCCGAGTTCAGGTCTCTCTTGGTGAACTCCGGCCACATCTTCTTGGAGAAATAGAGTTCCGAGTATCCAGACTGCCATGGCATGAGGCCTGAAAGGCGCTGTTCGCCAGAGGTCCTTATCACCAGGTCCGCATCGGGCACCACTGACGACAGAAGGTAGCTCCTCAGCAGCGCCTCGTTGACCGTCCTTATCTTCCGGTCTATGGCATCCTTCACTAGCGCCTTCGCTGCAAAGAGTATGTCGTCCCTGCCTCCGTAGCCTATCAGCATGTTGATGACCCTGCCCGTGTACTTCTTTGTGTCGAGCTCGAGCTTGTGGAGCGACTGCATCAGGTCCTTTGGAAGAAGCGCGCGGTTCCCAACGACGACGAAGCGTGTCTCATTGTCGTGCAGCCTGCCTACTATGTTGCTGTCCTTCGCGACCTTCCTGTAGATGTCGAATAGAACATGCGTCTCGAGTGACGGCCTTTTGAAGTTCTCCGTCGAGAAAGCCCACACTGTGAGGTTGTTTATCCCGTATCCCAGGCACCACTCGCTGAAGTCAATGAACTTATTGACTCCCTGGTTGTAGCTCTGCTGGAAGGAAATCCCGTGTCCCTTGGCCCAGCGCCTGTTTCCGTCGGGAATCAGTGCTAGGGCCTCTGGTACGTTCTCAAAAGTCATTAGTATCCCTTTAGGATAAAGAAAAGTATGTATTTAAACGTTTTTATAGGTATTGCCCCAGAAACCAAGTTTTTGGAGCTAGAAACGGATGGGGAGGAAAAGGGGTGCAAAAAGCCACTTTATTCTCGCATTTCGAGGTTAAAAGAGACAATTTATATATGACCCAAAATACACTATAATACTCGGTTTTGACATGCCAACAGTGCTGAACAGAATCCAGTCGAAGGTCGATGTTGACGGCAAGGTGACAGTGAGCAGGACGGACATAACGGCGCTCGCCAACCAGATCATTACTACAGCGAGAACGGCGCCGGAGCAGCTGCCGCACATAGTTCGGAAGGACTTCGAGGCGCAGCTCAAGACCGGCAAGAGATACCTGAAGCAGCTGAAGAGGCAGGCTAAAAGGGAGAAGGACCTCACACAGGTGCTCGAGATCAAGGACGAGATAAAGGAGGTCAACCAGGCGAAGAGGGCACTTCTTGTAGTCGCGCTGAAGCAGACGTTCAGGGACGACAAGCAGAGAAGCAACGTCCTCACAGGATCGAGGAAACTCCACACTGTCATACACAGCGGAATCGTTGGCCTAGTGACCAACTATCTCGTAGGCGTGGCGAACAATGATTGGGCCAAGGAGACTATAAGCAAAGTGGACAAGAACTACATACTCTTCCAGGTGAACAACTGGTCGATGTCCACAACGCACATAACCCCATCGGGGGATGCGACCCTTATCGGCGTAGGAGTACTCGCGACCATCGCGATAGACTATTACAGGCTCAGGTGGAGGGACATCAACAGGCAGGAAGTAGAGGCATGATTTGCCGCTATCCCTACATCCTTGGACGCACGAACCTGACAATCAGGTAGATGGCGAACACTATCGTGACTATGAAAAAGCTCACAGGATAGGGCTCGTAGAATGCGATGAGGAGGCCTGACCAAGTGGCGCCCAGCGCGATGAGCGTAGATATCAATATAGCGTAAGCAGGCTTCTTGGTGAGGCGGATGGCCGTCGCGGCGGGAGTGACCATCAGGGCGAAGATAAGCAGCACTCCTGTGACCTGTATGGCTATCGATACCGACGCCGCCAGGAGAATCATGAATATTCCTCCAAGAAGCAGCACGTGCATCCCCTTAGCCTCTGCGACATCCTCATCGAGGGAAGCGAAGAGTATGGGTCGGTAAACGAATGCAGCCGCAACCAGTATGATGAGGCTCACGACCAGGGTCAGCAGCACGTTGCTGGCGCTTATGCCGAGTATCTCCCCGAACAGTATGGAATACGCTTCGGTGGCGTAGCCCGTGTACAGGCTGATGAACAGAAGGCCAAGGCCGAGGGCGAATGCAAGAATGGTGCCTATCTCGACGTCCCTGTGCGACGCCCTGTTGCCAAGGACGGCTATGCCAAGTCCGCTGACCGTAGAGGCTGACAGTAGCCCAATGAGCGGGTTTATGCCGAGGAGAACCGACCCCGCGGCGCCGGCGAAACCTATCTCCGCATAAGCGTGGGCCGCGAACGATGTCTTTCGCAGGACTACGAGGTAGCCCATTATCCCTGCAACTATGGCTATGATCGTCCCGGCCTCGAAGGCGTGCTGCATGAACTGGTACTGGAAGATGTACTGCAGGGCGCCAATGAGTGACATGCTAGATGACATGGTAAGCCTCCTCGTGCACCTCCTCGCCGCCGTAGCGGCTGTGGATGATTATGTGGCCCCGAGAGTCGCGCAGGACCTCGACTCGCGCGCCGTACAGCGCGGACAGGTTCTTCGACGTGAGCACCTCCTCCGGCGTGCCGGTGGCGACCTTTCCGTTAGCCATGTACATGACCTTGTCGATGTAGCGCATGAGCGGATTGATGTCGTGCGCCACAAGGAAGGCGGTGACCTTCCGTTCTTTGACCACATCCCCGATGACCTCGACCAGTTCGATCGCCCTCCTTATGTCAAGGTTGGACAGAGGCTCGTCTAGCAGGAGCATCTCTGGATTGCTCACCAATGCCTCAGCAAGGAACACTCTCTGGAGTTCACCACCGGAAAGCGATGCGAGGGATTTGTGCGCCAGATCCTCGGCGCCGACAGCCTTGAGTGCGCTCATCGCAGCGTCCTTCTCACGACGCGTCGACAGGTTGAAACCCCATCTGCCGCCGCCGTAGGCAAGGTGCACGAGTTCGACGCACTCTATGTTGGTCTCGTTGTCTATGGCATGCCGCTGCGGCACATATCCTATGCGGGAATCGCCCCTGGATGGTTTGGAGCCGAAGACGGTCAGGTCTCCGCCGGACGGCTTCTGCAGACCGAGGAGCATCCGGAACAGCGTTGTCTTGCCCGCACCGTTCGGTCCGATGACCGCAACGAACTCTCCGCGTTCGATGCCGAAGTTGGCGTCGTGCCAGACCATCTTGTCCTTGTAGCCGACAGCAAGCCTCCTTGCAGTAACGATCTCTCCGGTATCCGTACCCTCCTGCCGTTTCGGACCCATATGGTTCACTGCCCAAGCGCCTTTGCGTTCAGCGCATTCTGCAGGGCCAACAGTTCAGAGGTCATCCAGACCTGATACGACACGTCAGGCGGCTGGATGGTCTCCGTTACCCCTACAACGGTAACGTTATTATCTATGGCTATCTGCTTCATCTGCGTTGTAAGCGGCGTTACGGTCTGCTCGTTGTAGACAAGGACACTCACGTTGCCGCTCTCAAGCTGGTTCTCGAAAGTGGTGACGCTCTGCACCGATGGGTCGTTGCCCTCTGCCACCGCCTCCATGAACTCCGGCGGCGAGACAAGGTCAAGGCCCGTCGCGTTCGCAAGGTAGACGAAGATGCTCTCCGTAGATGCCACCTTTGTGCCAGAGAAGTTGTCCTTTATCTCAGCCATCCTACCGTCGACCTGCTTCAGAGACGCGGTGAGGTTTGCGTACTGCTGCGCGTAGTAGCTGGCGTTGTTAGGGTCCGCAGCGATAAGATCCAGGTACATCTGCTTTACGGTCTCGTTCACGTAAGTGGGGTTGTACCAGAGGTGCGGGTTAGATCCATTCACCACTCCGACAGTGTCTGCCACGTTGAGCACTGTCCTGTTAGGATTGTTGCTAGCTGAGATGAGTTTCAGAGCCCAGTCGTCGTATCCAACGCCGTTCACAATCACTATCCTCGCGTTGGCTATCAGCCTAGCGTCCTGTGCGTTAGCCTCATACTCGTGAGGGTCCGCATTGGGGTCGGTCACTATGCTAGTGACGTTGCAGTGTATTCCGCATAGCTGACCCATCAGGCTGCCCCAGAAGTTCTCCCCTGCGACAACCTGCATCTTGTATGTGCTGTTACTTTGAAGCT
>JASHUB010000021.1 GCA_030040265.1 Microcaldota archaeon | reverse complement strand
AGCGGGCGAAGAGCTCTGCCTTGACGGGGTCCTGCGCGCCCACGCTGTCGGTTACGCTCGTCCTGTTCGCAATGCCCTCGACGACGGATCCGTCGGGCCACAGCGTCAGGACCGTCGCGTTCGCCGGCGTCGACGCGGCGAACGTCTCGAGCGCCGAGAAGAAGTACGGGTTGAGGCTGTCCGCCTGGGAGAGGTTCGCGGTGTATATGGTGTCGGTGTATATTAAGTATATTAGGATGACCGCGATCACAATGTAGCCCACGTATCGCATCGGGTCCCAGTAGGTCTTCGCCGTCGCGAATATCCAGTACAGCGTGTACGCCGAGAGTATCGCGAGAGGTATGGAGAGCACCGAGTTGAACCTTATCGCGTTTATCTGCAGGTAGGCGGACACGACGAAGTACGCCATTATCAGTATAAGAGCTGCGTCGATGTCGAACCGGAAGCGCCCGTTCCCGGACATGAAGCCCTTGCCGCTGTCGTACACCTTGAGGAATGAGTATATCGCTACGGTCACTGCGAAGATTATCCCCCAGAACAGGTACTGGTTGCCCGAGAACAGCGTCGAGAGCCCCATCAGTATGCCCATCGGCGTTGCATACAGTATTATGCCGAAGCTCGCGTAGAGGAAGGCGAATGTCGGAGGGGTGAGCTCCTGTATCGTCGCAGAGAAGGAGTTTGTGACAACGAACCCGTTGTTGACAAGAGCGTTGTATATCAGCGTCGGCGCTGCCACGTATATCGCGACCACCGCGACTATTATGAATATCAGGGCGAGGGCCAGCCTCGAGTACCACTGGGTCAGCAGGTTCCTCTTCAGGAACCACCTTGCAATGAACCAGCCCAGGAACATCGCGACGAACAGCGGTATCGTGTACAGGCCGGTGAACGCCTGCGCGTACATCTGGCCCGCCAGGATGTACAGGTTGACAAGGACGAACCATATGCCGAGGCTCAGCAGCAGGTACTTCGACTGCTCGACGAGCTTCGCATTGCCCATCACGAACCCGAACCCGAGCAGCAGCGCGAACCCGAAGACGTAAGTTGCGACGGCGAACGAGCCTCCGGAGAAAACGAAGCACGCCATGCTGAGCGAGAGCGCGGCGAGCCCTGAGAAGAGGATGCGCTTCATCCGCGTCTCCTGCTTTATCGCGACTATCGTCAGCACGAGCGCGGCGACAAGGAATATCGACGAGAACGTGTCTCCCCTGTATATTCCGCCAGTCGTCCTCGCGGCGTTGCCCATGGACAGCGCGACCAGCGCCATCGTTAGCAGCCCGAAGAAGCGGTCCTTGCTCAGGTATCGGGCTAGAAAGTATGCGCCGAAGACGTCGAGTATGCCGAAGAATATCGGGATTAGCCTCATCACGGTGTAGTAGCTTATGCCGACGTATCTGAGGAAGAAGTACGGCAGGAGCGTTACGTAGTAGAGTCCGAACGGTTCGGTCACCGGGTCGTGCACCGGCCATCCAGATATGGGCAGGACGTGCGGCACCTGGAAGTTGTGCTCCACAGCGTACCTTATGACCGAGTAGTGGTAGAATCCGTCGGGCTCGTAGAACCCGAAGTACTTGAGTATCGAGACCCTGAAGTAGATGGTAGCGACGATGATGAGCACGGTTATGGCGGCGAAGATTATTTTGTAGAGGAGCTCGCTGTCCTTCTTCTGCGTTGTTGGAACCTGCTCGGCATCGCTCAAGCGAATCACAAGATTAGGGGCTACGCATACATTGAAAGAAGAAAGTATAAATAAGCTACCGCGGGATTTCGGCCGAGTTCGGAGTAACGTATAGTATACATTCGACGGCACTTCGGCATAAGCCTTAAATAAATAGACATATTATATAGTAATGCGGTCTGTAGGGGGTCCATCGATGCTTAGGCCAATCATGTTGATTCTGGCACTGTCTTTTGCGCTCCTCATTGTCGGCATGCCGCATGCGGCAACGTTTCCTCTCGTGGGCTGCCCGTCCGGCGTGACATACACTTCTGGCACATGGTCCCCTCCGAGCAACCCTTACACGCTCCCCGGATCCATATGCTACGATAACATAGACATTCCGAGCGGATACACCGTGTACGACGCGCACGGATACTCGATGACCGCACTCGACACGTTCACCAACTCGGGCACAATCAGCGCCGACGGCGATGGCGGGGCTGCAGGACCGAACGGCGGCGGGCAGGGAGGCAACGGCCCTAACTCGGAATCGGGCGGCGGCAAACCGGGCAACAACGCCGCTTGGAGCGACCACCCGCCGTATCAGGGCTGCACCTGGTCTGGCGCCAGCGGTTGCGGCGGCGCGGGCCCTGGCGTCGGCGTGCCGGGCATCTTCTGCGCAAACAGCGGCAGATCGGACTCTGGCGGCGCGGACTCGGGAGGCGGTGGTGGCGGGAATTCGCAAGTCAGTGGGACTCTTTGCAGCAGCCATAGCGGCGGATCATGCCAGGGAGGCAACGGAGGAGGAACGATAATCATCAACGCCCTGAACTTCTACAACTATGGAGAGATAACGGCGCAGGGGCTTGAGGGCAGCGGAGGCCAGACGAACTGCAACCTCGCTGGCGCGGGTGGCGGCGGAGGAGGGGGATACGTAGGCATACGGGCTTACAGCCCCAACCCATCGAACATCGTGCTCGGAGGCAGCGGTGGAGGATACGTCACAGTTATAGGCGGCACAGGCGGAGAAGGCATAATGAAGAAAGACGGTTTGGGGGGCGACATCGGCTGCGCAGACGGAGGTGGCGGCGGAGGAGGAGCGATCTCGTTCGAGGCGCCGCAGGCTGCGTTGAACAATATAGGCAGCAACCCAGCATATGTCCATGTCAGCGGTGGGACCTACTTTGATGCAAGCCAGGGATGTAACACACCAAGCAACGGCGGCAACGGCCAGTTCACCGAGACCGCCATAGGCATCTACCCGTTCACATTCGACGCGGTCGTCGACCTCGGAGTCAACTCGTTCGTGTCACAGGTCGCAAGCAACAACATCGTCACGATAAACGTGGGTAGCTCGTCGCAGACGTTCACCGTTTCGCAGCTGCCAGTCACGTTCCTCGCCGAGAACGGCGAGACCATCTCGTATTCATGGGTCATAGCGCTTGGCGCTTACTCGAGCACCGGAGCAACCACGTACACGGCGAATGAGGTGTTCGCCACGCAGTCGGTGAACTGCGGCGGCGCAGCATGCGCGGTGCAGTCGGGCAGCTTCACCACGGACTTCGCGCCGGGCGCGACGAGCGGAGAGTTCGAGGACAACTACCAGACGCAGATCCTCCCGTGCACGACCACCGGAGGGGTGACCACGTGCGACTTCTGCTACGGGGGCACGATCACCACCAGCTACGTTGCGCAGAGCTGCTCGCTGCACGCTACCGGCGCCAGCGGCCCGACGCAGTATTCTTACACAACCGACGTGGACAACTTCAACCTCAAGAGCGCGCTGTGGTTCCTCACCGCGCCGTCCAAGCCGGTCGCCAACCCCACGAACCAGTACTACTTCACTGACGGCAACGACATAGGAGGAGACGAGTGCATGGCGAGCACGCCGTCGACGCTCAGCACCGGCGTGCAGTACTGCACCCAGGTAG
>JASHUB010000020.1 GCA_030040265.1 Microcaldota archaeon | reverse complement strand
CCTTGACCGATGTGAGGAATGGAATCACGGTGTTTGCGAAGTATTCCGGGACGTTCATTCCTGTGTGCGTTCCGAAGGCAGAGGTTGACGCTACAGGCGCCGGAGACTCGTTTACCGGCGCATTCATAGCGAACTACCTTGACACTTCCGATGAGGTCTATGCAGGCAGGATGGCCGCTTCGACGGCATCGTTTGTAGTTGAGCATATAGGAGTTCAGGTAAACCTGCCGACAAAGAAACAAGTGATGGAGCGGGCAAAAGCGAACTATGGAAACCTGAAAGGCAGATGAATATGGGAAAGATAGCACCAAATAAAGAAAAGATTGCTATTTGGGAGCCTAAAGGCGAGTATGCGTGGCTTACCAACGTCTGGCCATGCCGTATAGATATCGAAGGACGGACCTATGCAAGCGTAGAGAATTATTATCAAAGCCAGAAAGCTGCTGACGCTAAAGATAGAGATTACATCTCTGATGCACCAAGCGGCGAGGAGGCAAAGAAGCGTGCGTATGAGATAAGGGCGAGATGGAGGGACGACTGGGGAGAACCGGTTATGTTAGAGGTCATGAAGAAAGGCATGTTCGCCAAGTTTGCACAGCATCCGGAGCTTGCCGAGAAACTGCTCGCTACAGGCGACAGGGAGATACATGAAGAGCCTCCGGCAGGCGTTGTGGGAAACCCGCTCTGGGCGGAATCCGGCAAGGACATGCTTTGGCACCTCTTTGAAGAGCTGAGAGATGCGCTGAGGTCCGGCAAACCCGAACTGTTTTTAAGTACGAGGGGCTAACGTGTATTAACGCTGGGTGCCGCATTGAGTGTCGAACACATACTGGAGGTCAATAGGATAAAGCCGCTTGTGGAGTGGGACCAGAACTTCATCGTCGATGATGAGATGTTCCAGCTCATGCTCAAGACAGCGGAGCTGAAGGAGGGCGACACCCTCCTTGAGATAGGCACAGGCACCGGAACGCTCACCAGGGAACTTGCAAAAAGGTCCAAGAGGGTCACTACAATAGAGAGAGACGAGAGGTTTGGGCCGCTGCTCGAGGATCTTCCGAAGAATGTGGACCTGATATTCGATGAGGCAATCCACTTCCTGTATAAGTCAAGGGCGAGGAACTTCAACAAGATGGTCGCTTGCATACCGTACAGCATATGCGAGCCCCTCATGCACTACCTCTGCATCGCAAGCAACGTGGAGGTGTCTGTGCTCATTATTCCGATGGGCTTTGCGGAGAAGGCGCAGAAGCATCCCATATTCTCTGCGTTCCTCAAGACGGAGATAATCGCTTCCGTGCCGAAGGAGGCCTTCTATCCCGCACCAAAGGTCGAGTCTGCGCTCGTCAAGATAACGCGCACTCCAGAGTACCTGAAGGACAAGGACGAGTCGGCGTTCCTGCGAAGGAGCCTTTACCTCCAGAGCGACAAGAAGCTGAAGAACGGCCTTGTCGAGGCGCTAATCGGGCTGTACGTGCTGAAGCACAAGAAGCAGATGACGCAGAACGAGGCGAGGCAGGTCATCGAGCGCCTGAAACTGGACGAAAAGCTTCTCGTTTCAAAGATCGCGAACCTTCCGCTCTCATTGTACGAGGAACTGCCAAAGAGGATCGGACCGCTCTAGGGTGCTGAGATCAGGTGTCCCGGTATCGCGCTTATTCCTATGTAAGCTGACGTGAGCCCTGCCGCCAGGAGTGAGAGCCAGAACAGTGCGAGGAGCACGTCCCAACCTATCCAGTGCGTCTTCTTATGTCCAGGCAGCCTGTCAAATATAAGCGCCGCCGGATATGAGAACACCCCGGTCATCCCGTAGAAGAAGTATAGCGCCAGGAGCGCGGACGGCGCCAGTGTCAGGCCTATGCTGTATCCCTCAGCACCATATATGAGCGCCATGAGGCCGACGAGCAACCCGAAGAATCCTGCGTACTCGAGCTTAACGTTTGACCGAATGGACAGAGCGAACGCCAATATCACCATGCCGAACGCAACCATCGGGTCGAAGAAGAGGATGTTGTAGCTTCCCGGAAGCGGCCAGGTCGCCTGCCCGAGGAATCCGAGCAGGACGAGGTAGCTTCCTATGACCATCATGGGCGCAGCTGCAGAGCGCATGTGCTCCGTGTACTCTTTCGGGTCGCGCTTGTGCCTGTAGATGAAGTACATCGACGTCGCTACGTAGAACAGCATGAGGCTTGCGAAGCTGATAGAGAACAGCCCGAACGCTAGGTTGTCAGTGAATGTCATGCATTACCTACTACGCTTAGTTCTAAAAACACAGTGCAGGGTCTGATAACTAGGTTATATGGTGAAAAGAAAGAATAAGAGAATAAAAATAAAACTTAAATTTTCCTTAGGCTGCGCCAGATTACATCTCTTCTGAAGACTCGTCTGGATTGCTGCCTTCTGGGGATTCCGCTGCCGGAGCCGCCGATGCCGCCTCTGTAGGCGCCTCGCTCGTTATTTCGCCGATGGCGAACCTTGCTCTGACGTCGGTTATCTTGACGGTCACGGTCTGGCCCTGCTTCGCGTCCTTTATGAAGACAACAAAGCCGTCCTTCTTCGCGATTCCGTCTCCCTTCGAGGCTACCGCCTCGATCGTGACGCTTACCACGTCACCAACCTTTACAGGCTTTGGCAGGAAATAGTTCGGCTTTATTCCGCCGCGTCTGTCTCCGCCATAAGACCCTCTTTGTGGTCTATCCATTCTGTCTTCTCTTCCTTCATCTCTCATGTTATTTCCTCTGTAGAATTAGCGCTGTTACCCGCTTTACTACGTGACTCATACTATGTAGGTTCTTATTTATAAGGTTATGCCTTCTCGAGCCGGCGTTTCATCTCGTCAAGGTCGCGGAAGAGGTAGTTCGGCCTCGTCTCCCTGAGCGCGTCGTACGGTGAGATGCCTGTGGCGACGGCGCAGATGTCAACGCCGGCGAACCGGGAGGTCATTACGTCGGAGACGAAATCGCCAGTGTAAAGGGCCTTCTTCCTGCTGGAATGCATCTCCCTTATTATGAACTGGAGGCCTACGGGGCTTGGCTTGAACGCATTTATCGACTCCGCGCTGAGCAGGTAGTCGATGTACTTGGCCATTCCCAGGTCCTTGACCTCCTTCACTAGGCGGTAGTGCTTCGCATCGCTGAATACCGCGACCTTCTTCCTCCTGGACTTCAGCATCTT
>JASHUB010000019.1 GCA_030040265.1 Microcaldota archaeon | reverse complement strand
GAAGATACTCATAGACTGCGGACTCAGTCCCGAGCCTGCGATCAAGGGCGTCGAGGGCATGGGCACTGACGGCGAGAACAAGGCGTTCCCGTACCTTGACAGCGCCAACATAACGATAAACGACCTCGACGCGGTCATAATAACGCACGCGCACATGGACCACATGGGGTTCATACCATACCTGTTCAAGTACGGATACGAGGGGCCGGTGTACTGCACCCCTCCGACAAGGGACATCGCAGCGCTGCTGCTCTACGATTACAACAGGCTCGTGCAGAGGGGAGGCGGAACGCCTCTGTACGAAGAGAAGGACATCAGGAAGTGCCTGGAGCACATGATAACCAGGGACTACAAGGAGGTCACGAACGTAACAGACGAGATAAAGCTCACTTACCACAACGCGGGCCACATACTTGGAAGCTCGACAGTACACCTGCACATCGGAGAAGGAATGTACAACATAGTCCACACCGGCGACATGAAGTACGGGTTCACTAGGCTGCTCGACCAGGCGGACACCAACTACCCGCGCATAGACGCTCTCTTCATTGAGTCCACATACGGCGCGTCTAGGGACCTGTCGCCGACAAGGCAGGAGGCGGAGATAGAGCTCGCAGAGTCGATAAAGAGGACGCTCGATGGTGGCGGCAAGGTGCTCATACCTCTGTTCGCCATAGGCAGGAGCCAGGAGGTCATGCTCGCGCTGGAGAGCCTGTTCACAAACAACCCGCGCTACAAGACAGACGCGCCGGTCTACCTTGACGGGATGATACTCGAGGCCAGCGCCATACACACGGCATATCCAGAGTACCTAAAGGTCGGGATACAGCACAGGATACTCAGCAACAACTCGCCTTTCGAATCAGAGATATTCGAGATCGCGAAGGGCGAGCGCGGCGACATAGTGGACAAGGGACCTGCGGTAATACTCGCGAGCGGCGGAATGCTCAACGGAGGCGCAAGCCTCGAATACTTCAAGATGCTGGCCGAGGACCAGAGGAACATGATGATGTTCGTCGGGTACAACAGCGTCTCGTCAATGGGACGGAGGGTGCAGAGCGGCGTCAGGGAGATGCCGCTTCCGGACATAGACACGGGCAAGCTCACCCCGTTCAAGGTCAACATGCAGGTCAAGACCGTGGAAGGGTTCTCGGGACACAGCGACAGGCGGCAGCTGATGCAGTTCGTGGACAACCTGAGGCCGAGCCCGAAGAAGATATACACCATGCACGGCGAAGAGTCGAAGTGCGAGGACCTGGCAAGGAGCCTGGGCAACAAGCTGCACGTCGAGGGACGCGCGCCGATGAACCTGGACTCGATAAGGTTCAAGTGACCGCAGGAAAGGTATTTAGGTTTATCAGGTTCCAATAGAGACCCGTGATCATATGACCTCACTACTGGCAGCGTTTCTCGAGACTGATGATGCAGAAGGGCGATCCAGGACCCCTATCAAAGACGCGGCGATATATGTGGCGGTTAAAGCATCGCAGGTAGTAACCGCTCCGGTCGATTTCTACAAGGCGGTCCGAAACTCTAGGGCGCAGGCAAGGAACGCAGCGCTCAAGGGAGCTGCAAGGACAGGTCCCGTCGGGCCAAAGAAGTGACTAGAACGTCTCGAGCCTTGGCCACTCTATCTCGTTGCCCAGCGGCTGCGGCTCCGAGAACACTTCCGTCTTCTCGGACCTCGCTGCGGTCATCCTGCTGAAGGCGAGCACCACTATTCCTGCGAATGCAAGAACGAGTATCGCTAGGAGGTAGGTCGCGTTGCTGGTCAGGAACTCGTACGTGACAAGCACTATGCTCAGGACCCCTGCGAGGGTGCTCAGGTAGTAGCCTCCCTTCGCCCTGGTGAGCAGGGACAGCGCGGCGACAGCGCCGAGCGCCACGACAAAGATGTTGAACAGGAACGCGCCGTAGTTGGTGCTCAGGTGGCTAAGCAGGCCTGACACGCCGACCTTTCCGACGAAAGCGATAAGCAGGGACCACTGCGGGTACGTGAAGTAGCTCAGCGCGATCGCGTAAACGAGGAAGACGATGCCAGCGTACATCTCGAACGTGTTGTGCTTTGTGACCTTTATCTCTCCGGCCGCCTCCTTCGAAACCTCGTCTATGTCCTCGAGGCAGTAGAACCTGCCCTCGAAGTTGACCAGGTCGGAGTAGCACCACGCCCTTCCGCAGTAATCGCACACCGCATAGGCTGGTCTCCACGGATGGTTCACGCACGTTAGGCCCTTCGCCGCGGCGATCTCCTCCTTCGCCGTCTTCTTCTTGCCGCCCTTCTTTTTGGGGGCCTCCTCGGCGCCCTTCTCCTCCTCTGCTATGAAACCCCTGAGCGTCCTGCGCTGCTCCTCAAGATAGCCGAGCCCGACAGCCTCACGCTCCGCTGCCACCTCTGGGGCAATCGCCTCGCCCATCTCCTCGGTCGCGCGGGCCGCGAACGCCTTGCCGACCTCCTCGCGCTCCTCGCTGGGTATGGCCGCGGTCGGTACCCTAACTCCCTCTATAACCGGGGCCCTGGGAGCCGGCTTCGCGCCGGCTGCCTTCCCGAACTGCATGCCTCGCATCTTGAATATGAGCATATCGTTCGGGTCGACCGCCAAACTAAGCACCTAATGGTGTCAGTACTGCCTATGCCTTGCTGCCTGGTCCTTCAGTCTCTCGAAGATTCCTCTGTGCTTTGCGCAGCTTATGCAGTAGTAGACCTTTCTCCTCTCGAAGAAACGCACGTCGTTCTCAGGGTTCCTGAGCTCGGTGCCGAAGCTTATCGCCTTCTGGAAGGCGACCGCCTTGCTTCTAGGTACGCTCCTGCCGCAGCTGTCGCACGTCACTGACTGTTCCTTTCCTCGCAACTATAACACCGGATATATAATGGAACGGAAGCTTAATATCTATATCTATTACGTCGAAATGCGTCGAAAACCGGCGTTTTCCGAATGCCTTAAATATTGTGCATACGATATTAGGAACGTCTCATTAGGGGTCCAAATGAAGATTCTCATCGTCACAAACGTCCCGGACGGCGCGGAGGACCTCGTCAACTCACTGGACGGGGCAGGATTCACCATAGTCAGCAAGGAGGTCGACTCGGTCGAGGCCGTGGCCGCAGAGGCGTCTGCAGGACTGGAGAAGAACTACGCCAGCATAATAATCAACACGGACAACCCCGTCGACGCGAACGTCAGGCTGAACCGCAAGCAGGGCATACGCGCCGCGATGTGCAGCACCCCAAACGACATCAGGTCGGCGAAGAAGGGGCGAGCGAACACCATCATACTCTCGGGACACGTGGGCAGCGACATGCGCGACGCCCTGATCAACCTCCTGAACGGAGCGCCAATGCCTATGGCGCGCGAACAGAGGGCGGCTCCGCCCGCACCGGCGCCGAAACCTGTGAGGCAGCCCCTGTTCCTGAAGAAGTCCAAGCAGGACCCTCCAGATGAGGAGTGGGACACGCAGGAGGAAGAGGAGCAGGAACCGGAACAGGAACAAGAAGATGAGGACCAGCCGCAGATGCCAAGGAAGCCGAGGAAGGGGTTCCTCGGCTCGCTAAAGGACTCGCTCGGCATAGTCGACGAGAAGGACGAGGAGCAGGAGGAGTGAGCATGGAGCCTGACTGCAGGAAGATAGCGAAGGAGATACTGCCTGCCGTGCGCGCATCCATCTCCGAGATAATGGACTCCGAGTACCACTACAAGCAGGCGGACATAGCCTCGAAGCTGGACATAGCCCAGGTGGCTGTCAGCAAGTATCTTAACAAAAGGTACTCCAAGAGGGTCAAGCATTTCAAGGATTACATAGACCGCAAGGACATGGTGAGGCCATTGGTCAAGCACATGCTCAAGGAGGACAGGAGCGAGATAGACGTCGAGATCAACAGGTTGTGCACCGAGATCTGCTCCGCGGCAATGCAGTGATTGTGTTTAACGTGATGAAATGGCAGAAGAATTGAATCCATTCAAAATAGCGCAGGAACAGCTGGACCGCGCAGCCCAGATAATGTCTCTTGACAAGGCGGCGCTCGAGCTCCTGAGGGAGCCGATGAGGACGATAGTCGTCCGGATACCGGTCAGGATGAGGAACGGAACCACAAAGACGTTCACCGGCTTCAGGGTGCAGTACAACACCGCGAGGGGACCGGCGAAGGGCGGAATAAGGTTCCACCCCGAGGAGACGCTGGACACGGTCAAAGCCCTGTCGGCATGGATGACATGGAAGTGCTCGCTCGCAAACATCCCATACGGAGGAGGCAAGGGCGGGGTAATCTGCGACACCAAGACGATGAACAACCAGGAGCTCGAGGCTCTGTCGCGCGGCTACATGCGCGCGCTCGCGCCGTTCGTCGGCCCGGACCAGGACGTGCCTGCGCCTGACGTCTACACCACCCCGCAGATAATGGCGTGGATGATGGACGAGTACAGCACGATCAAGGGCCACAACGAGTTCGGCGTCATAACAGGAAAGCCGCTGGAGGTGTGGGGCTCTGTCGGAAGGCACGATTCAACCGCAATGGGCGGCATGTACGTCCTCAGGGAAGCGGCGAAGCTGAAGAAGATAAACCTCAAGACAGCGAAGATCGCGGTCCAGGGATTCGGAAACGCAGGGACGTTCGCATTCACTCTTGCAAAGAAGCTGTTCGGCTCGAAGGTGGTCGCGATAAGCGACTC
>JASHUB010000018.1 GCA_030040265.1 Microcaldota archaeon | reverse complement strand
GTCCCGGTGACGGTGTTCTTGCCCTTCTTGTCGAAGAGGCCGTACTCGTTCAGCTTGAGCCTCTTGCCGATCGCGATCTGCCTCAGCTTGACGTTGTGGTCCTTGTTGCCGGTGAAGTACTGGATCGCTGCGCCGAAGCTGTCCTTCTCGACCACGCGTATGTCGCAGTTGAGCCCTATCTTCAGCCTCACCGTCGTCTTGGTCGGTCCCTTCAGCAGCGCCCTCTCCACTTCCGGAAGCGTCGTTACGAAGTCCATGACCCGTTCGCTCTTGCCCGAGATGACGAGTATATCCAGGTCGCCGACGGTCTCCTTCATCCTGCGCGTAGATCCGCCTATCTCGACCCTGTCCGCAAGGCCGGATGCGCGAATGGCGTCCCGCAGCCTTTCGGCTTCCGGAAGCGCTGTGCCCAGGAGCATCCTGCCGCCGCTCGATTCAAGCATCTGGATACCATTCCCGATCTCGCTCTCGCTCTTCTCCCCGAAACCCTCGAGCTTGCTTATCTTATGGGCAGCGATCGCCTTCTTCAGGTCCGCGAGGTTCTTCACCTTTAGCATCTTGTAGAGTTTTAGCGCCCTCTTAGCCCCGAGACCCTGTATGCTAGTGAGCGTCGTGAAGTCTATCGGATACCTTTTCTTCAGCTCGTCGTACTTCGGTATCCTGCCCGTCTCTATGTACTCTACGATGTGTTGCGAGGTCGACTTCCCTATGCCCGGAAGCTCCTGCAGCCCCTTGGCGCCGCCCTTCTTGTAGATGTCGCCGACATCCTCCTGCAGCGTGCCCACCGTCACGGCTGCCTTCCTGTATGCAAGGACCTCGAACTTCCTGTCCTTCTCCTCGTCCAGCTCGAGCATGTCCGCTATCTCCTCGAAAATCTCGGCGATCTTCTTGTTGTACACGATTAGGATGGGAAAAAGGGATTAAAAAGACTTTACGCTCCGCTGTAAGCCAGTGAGACCGTCGCGTTCGACACCGTGCTGTCGTTGCCGGTCATCACCGTCAGATGCAGATCGACACGCTGCGCAGGAGTTATGTACAGCGGGCATACCCTAGAGAGACAAATGTGGTTGATGTATCCCTGCACGGTGATGTTGTAGAGCGTGTGGGGCACCAGCCCTCCGAAGGCGGCAACGTAGTTGGACGAGGCGTATGGGAGGTACACTGCAGCGACAGCGCTCGCGTTCACCTCTTCAGGGTTGTAGACCTCCACGATGCGGAGCGGAAGAGAGAAGCTCGACCCGGCGGCAGAGACGTTGATCGAGATGTCAGCAGAGGTCGAGTACGGCGCAGAGATGTAGAGTGCGATCCCCGCACTGTCATGCTGCGTTGGTATGACTATCACTCCGGATGACGGTGGCGCTGCCTGCTTGCTTATGTAAGCCGCCCTGATGGCATAGCCGAGCACTCCCAGGAGCACTACTATGGCGACCATCGCGAACAGCACGTGGTACGCCACCTCCTCCCTTGACCTGTTCTGGGCCATGGTTAGATTCCGATACCAAAGTTCTTTAATCTAACTTCCCCAAAACGCCCCGACTACCGACAGCAACGTCGCACAGCGCAAAGTATTTATTCCTGCCATTCGAGATATCTACAAGGTGACTGCCATGTATGGGCCTCTCGACTCCATGACGCAAAGCCAGTCTTTTTCTCAGCAGGACAATTTCGACATGTTCAAGCCAAGGATAGCCGTGGTGGGTGTCGGAGGCGGAGGGAACAACACGGTGCACAGGCTCAGCACCATGGACATCAAGGGCGCCGGGCTGTACGCGTTCAACACCGACCTGAAGCAGCTCAACATGCTCAACCCAAACATAAACAAGCTCATACTCGGCAAGTCGATAACGCACGGACTCGGGGCCGGCGGCTACCCAGAGATAGGCGAGAAGGCGGCCGAGCTGTCAAGGAACGAGGTAGAGCTGCTGATAAGGGACAACAACCTGGTCTTCCTCACTGCAGGAATGGGAGGCGGGACCGGCACAGGCGCAGCGCCGGTTGTCGCAAGGGTATCGAAGGAGAGCGGCGCGATAGTCGTCGGCATAGTCACGATACCGTTCTCGCTGGAGAGGGTCAGGCTCGAGACCGCGAAGAAGGGCATAGAGAAGCTCAGGCAGACCGTTGATACGCTCATAGTGATAGACAACCAGAAGCTCGTCAACCTGTATCCGAACCTCCCGATAGAGAAGACGTTCATGCTCGCGGACGAGATAACATCGAAGGCCGTGAGGGGCATAACCGAGGCGATAACGCAGCCAAGCCTGATCAACCTGGACTTCGCGGACGTGAAGACCGTAATGTCCGCAGGCGGCCTCGCAATGATCAGCGTGGGCTCTGCGACAGGACCGAACAGGGTCGAGGACGTTGTCCAGTCCACACTAAGGAACAAGCTGCTTGACGTTGACTACTCCGGAGCCACAGGCGTCATGCTGCACATAACCGGCGGCACGGACATGACGCTAGGAGAGGCGAACAGCATCGCGACCAAGCTCACCGAAAGCGTTTCATCGACTGCTAATGTGACATGGGGTGCAAGACTCGACCCGGCGTACGAAGGCAGGGTGGAGGTCATCGCGATTTTCGCAGGAGTCACTGGTTCATCTGTGCTGGGCCACGAACCAGAAAGGAAGGGCAAGGACTTCGGCCTGGACACGATATGATCAGAGTTCCCGAACTTCCGTCGCTCCGGCTTCCTCCTTGTTCCTGTTCAGCAGGTATATCTTCGCAGTTGACACCTGCTTGAGCATCTCGTCGTGGGTGATTATGAACACCTGGTCGACTATCTTCGGCAGCTTCTCGTTGAACACCTGCACGAACTTCTCCAGGCCCTCGCGGTCTATGTTGTGGGTCGGCTCGTCGAGTATCAGCCACTTCAGGTTGGGCACGAGGACGAGCGCGAACGCGACCCTCATCGCGAGGCAGCCGATGCTCCTCTCGCCGCCGCTCGCTATCGCCTCTACGCTCTCCCAGTTCTCCGTGCCGTCGATAACCGTCCTGACCTTGAGCACGTAATCGTCTGCAGTGGCGTCCAGCATTATGCCGGTATAGTCCCCGTACGGGTAGAGTTCCGGCCAGATGTCCTGCATGGTGTCGTTGATCGCGCTTATAAGCCTTGATCTCATCTGGACCTGCGCCTCCTCAACAGCGTTGCGGAACTTGGCCAGGTTGTCGGCCGCCGACTTCTTCCGTTCGACGTCCTTCTGAAGCTTCTCTATGCGTTCGACCTCCTCCTTCTTCTCATCTATCTGCTTCTCCCTGTCGCGCACCAGCTTATCTCCAGCATCAATCCTGGCGGCCAGGCCGCTTATGCTGGTCTTTATCACAGTGGACTTGCCCTGCGAGGTCTCGATGTCCTTGTCGGTCACCTTGATGCCGTCCAGCGAGCGTTCCTTCTTCTCGATGTCCGACCCGATGTCCCTCTCCTGTTTCACATACTCTTCGAGCTTGTCAATAAGTTCCATGTTCGACTTGATCTGTGCGAGTTCCTCGGCGAGCTTTGCCGATGCATCTACTGCCGAATCCCTCTCGGACTTCGCCTTCTCGTGCTCCTTCTGCGCCTTTGCAAGCGCATCTGACGCGACCTTCAGCCTGGAATCCGCCTCTCCGAAAGAGTCGATCTTGCTGCTGACCAGGCTGGCCTCGTTGATCTCCTTCCGAGCCTTCTCGATGTCCGCGGCGATCCGTGTGGACTTCGACTCTAGCTCGGCGATGCTTTTCTCCGCCTCCCTTATCTCTGCATCCTTGGATTTGAGCAGCTTGTCGATCATCTCCTGAGTAAGGTCGCGCTCGCACACGGGACACTTGGAGATATGCTTCTTCAGCGCAGAGACCCACTTCTCGTTCTCCTTCTTGCTCGACTGCGACGCGGCCATCGACTTTTGGGCCTCCTGCAGCGCTGCGGTGTGCTCCTCGAGCCTCTTCTCGAGCGCCTTCCTGTCCATGTCCTTCAGGCGTTTCGCGAGTTTCTCCTTTTCGTCTATGTCCTTCTTCGCGTTCGATGCATCTGACTCGTGCTTTGCGGCCCTCTTCTGTGCCTCCCTCTCCGCGTCAGTCGCCTTCTTCTCGAGTTCCCTGGAATCCGACAGCCTCTTGGACACCTCTTTCATCTTCCGCTCTGCCTCCTTCCTGTCTCCGAGGTCCCTGGCCTGCATCTTCTTTATCTCGACCTGCAGGAACTTCCGCTTGCTGGCCAGTTCGGCGACCTCCTTGGTCAGCGTTATCTTCCTGGCGTTCAGCTCCTTCAGCTCCTTCAGGCCTGCATCGGCGCTCTTCTCCTCCTCCTTGAGCTTCTTCAGGTCCCTATCCATCTCCGCAAGCTCCTTCTGGGCGTCCTTCATCTCCTTCGTGAGCGCCGTTATCTGCTTCGCCGCCTTGTCCATGTCGAACGCCTCGACGGCTTCCTGGCTGCCCTCCACGAGGTCCTTTATCTTGTTGGCCAGCGAGCCAGCGTTCTCGTAAGCGGCTGCGAACTTGTCGAGGCCGAGCAGCCTGTCCATCTGCTTCTTCCTGTCTCCGGAACTGAGCGAAAGGAAGTAATCCAGGCCGTTCTGCTCGGAGTAGATCGCCTTCGAGAACAGGTCGTAGTCGACCTTCAGCACTTTTGTTATCTCCTCCGTGACCCTCTGCGGCTGGGACTGGACGTAGGCTCCGTTCTTCTCGAATGACGCCTTCGCCTCTCCGTCTCCTGTGAATGTCCTCTTGACCGTGTAGACGTCTCCGCCTACGGTGAACTCCAGCTTAACCGACGCCTCGTCCATCCTCTTCGGCCTGCTGGTTATGACGCGCCCCACCTTCAGCTTCTTGTGGGTCAGGGATGGGAACGTGCCGAAGAGGGCGAACGATATTCCGTCCATGACCGAGCTCTTGCCTGCCCCCATCTGCCCTATGAGTATGTTGGTCCCTTTCGAGAAATCGAGAGTGCTGTCCCTATGCGTCTTCCAGTTCTTAAGCTCGATCGACGTTATCATGGAGACCACGAACAAGCAGCATTAGTCCTATGCGGTTTAAGATTATTATACTTTCACGAGTCAGGAAATGAGGCTCTCTTCGAGGACCTCGACTTCGGTGACTCCCTTCACCTTCCTCAGCCTGTCCTCGAACACGTCGCTGCCCTCCTTGTCATCGTGGACGAACAGCACCTTGACTATCTTTATCCCGAACGCGACCTCCTCGAGCTGCACGCCCTTCGGGTTCAGCGACTTCTTTATTTCGTCGGCCGTGGTCTGCTCTTTGCCCTCGTCCGTGTAGACTTTGAAAACGACAGCGACGTTCGCCATTAAGGTCCCTCGAACTTGCACTCGCTGCATCTGTAAATGGTGTAGGTTTCCCTGCAGTGGTCGCACCTGACTACGTTCGTCTTGCCGCACTCGGGGCACTTGAACTCTACATACTTGGAAGTAAGCTTGCCGCAGGAAACGCAAACTTTACCAGGTAGCTTCGCCATCTAGACCACTACAAAAAGACTTAAGCAGTATAAAGCTTATAAAACACAACATATAAAAAGATTCTACTGGGCATGTGGTGTAACTTGGATAGCACGTCGGCTTGCGGAGCCGGTGGTTGCGGGTTCAAATCCCGTCATGCCCGATCTATTCTTTTTACCCCAGCAAGATGCGCGTTGTCAACGGCTCGTTTCAGCGCCGTCCACACCCGTGTGACGCGCTGTGCCGTGGGTTCTTTCTCGAACTCGTTAGCCCTTGCCGACACCGTGATCTTTCGGTCCAAGGGATTGTATGCAACAAGCACGCCGGGTTCGTACGCTCCCGGAGTCCCGAACGCTCGCTTCGCGTCACTCTCAGAAGCCGCCAGGTCCATTGCGATCCTTGTGGACACAGCCATATTAGGCATTAACGCACGCGCCTATTTAGCTGTGCGTGTAAGAACTGTCAGACGCCTACAGTTATACGTCCTTGCTGACCACTTTCATTTGCTCCAACGGGCCATTTCCGAAACTCGTGGTCCCAACCACAGTCCCGTCCAGCATAAATTGCGGAATCCCTACAAACATGGTTGTTACTCCATCATTCCTGCGAGCCGCTTCTACAAGCGCCGTCTTCAGTACTTCTGCGAACCCACGTGCTTCTGCCTCAGGGACGGAAAGTTGGCCTGCACTTAGCACTTGCGTGGACAGTTCAAAGATCCCCTTTGAAGGCGTATAAGTCATTTGTACATGCTCCGGCGTCCCAGTTACGCCTTTTCTGACAAGGATCTCTAGCGCATCTTTCGCAGTAAAGAAATCAGCTGCGACTGTCGCTACGAATCTACTTCCGTTTCCTACCTGCTCTGTGCGTGTCGTCACTGTGCCTACGGATAACTTAGTCATATTCTCTCCAGAATGCGTGAGATTATCCTCCTATATAAACGTTCCGGGATCCGTTCGGACTTAAAAATGATTAAACAGAGACGGTTATGTCCTTGCCGACAACTTTCACTTCGAAGTGCATCTCGTCCTTGACCGCAGGGCCGTGAACCACCTTCCCTGATGTGATGTCGAACTGGGAGCCGTGCCACGGGCACGTGACTACCTTGCCCTTGACCTCACCTTCGTGCAATGGCCCTCCTGCGTGGGTGCACTGCGAAACGATGGCATAGAACTTCCCGCCTACGTTCGATATCATTATCTTCTTCCCGTTCACCACGACGCCCTTCGTCTTCCCCTCAGGTATCTCGTCCACACTCGCGGCCTTCACAAACGTTGCCATGTTCTCACAAACAGGATTTGCATGCCAAAAACTAAAAGTCATGGTCTTAAAAGAAAAAGAAAACGATCAAAACAAAAATTGGCTAGATGAACGAGGCGGATTATCTCCTGCCCTTTCGGTTCATCTTCGCTCTTGCCACGTATCCGCCCTTGTCTATGAAGTACAGGTATCCCTCCTCCCTCCTGACTGTTTCGTCGGTTACTTTTGCCTTCCTTCCTCTTGGGTTTGTCTTCATAGGTGTCTTCCAGACGTGGCCGTCCTTTCCGAGGAAGTAGAGATATCCGTCTTCTCTCTCTACTTTTTCTCTTCCTACTCTTTCAGCCATGATTTCACCTGATAGCAATAGGAAGCATACGTTTTTATATATATCGTCGGTATACCGACAGCAAAATACACGTTTTTCGTCTATAAAACAGCGAAAAATGCTGCCAGAAAGCAGAAAGGGCTTTTATATCTTCTCAGCCATCTCATATTGATTGCATGCTAGAAATCAAGCTCTTCAAGGAACGCAACCTCAAGGGATTCACGCTGATAGAGGGCTTTCCTGGCGTCGGCCTTGTCGGGCCGATGGCCTGCAGCTACATGGTCGAGAAGCTCAACATGGAGTACATAGGCTACATACAGAGCGACCAGTTCCCCCCGATAGCCGTGATACACGACGGCGCGCCGATGTTCACCGCCAGGATATATGCTGACAAGAAGAACAAGATCATCGTAACGCTTTCGGAGTTCACGATACCCGTGCCCATGGTCCACGAACTCAGCATGGAGCTCCTGTCGTTCGCGAGGAAGAACGGACTTTCCAGGATCATCTCCCTCGGAGGTATGCCGTCTCTCAAGCCCGCGGAGAACGCGTACGTGGTGTTCACCAACGGGAACGGCAACTCGAAGAACCTCGGCCCTGAGCTGAAGCCGATAAACGAAGGAGTGGTTGCAGGGGTCAGCGCACTGCTGCTAACGTACGGACCGCAGCTCGGGATACCGGTCGCAGACATACTCGTGGAGAGCAACCCGAACGTGATGGACCCGAAGAACGCTGAGTTCGCCATCTCCGGACTCAACAAGCTGCTCGGGATAAACATAGACTTGAAGGAGCTCGAACGCGAGGCAGAAGAGGTCGAGGCAAAGGTCAAGGCGATGCTGAAGAAGGCGCAGGACACCCACGAGCACTACCAGAAAGCGACGGAAGCAGCTGGGCCTTCTATGTACGCTTAGCCGGTTCAGCCGGTCTCCCTGACAAGCTTCTTCACCTTGCCCTGTATCTGTTTGAGAACGCGCCTAGTCTTCAGATCGCTCACGCCATACATGTCATCCGTGTCCCAGAAGACCGCCTTCTTCGACCCGGCCAGGTACGCAGGCATAGTCTTGTACTGCCTCTTCTCGAGCATCACGACGATCCTGTCTGCTCCGTCCACCATCCGCTTTGTGAGCTGCGTCCTCCGGCTTGATGATATATCTATCCCAAAACCAGATCTCATGCACCTCACCACGTTTTCGCCAGGAGGCAGCCCTGCCTTGTGTTCCGCCTTCGGTATCGTGCCTGCGCTCTCGGCCATGTTCTTCGAGAGCCTGTTGTAGAAGTATTCCGCTGCGACGCTCCTCCCCGCGTTCCCCTGGCAGACGAAAAGTACCTTCATGATAGAACAGTCGTCTGAAACATATATATTAATAGAGCTCCGAGTAACTCTATTCTGCAATTGCAGGGGTGGCAGAGCCCGGAATGGCCTTATGCCACGGAAAATGCGCGGGACTTAAGATCCTGTGGCTTAGCGCCTACGAGAGTTCAAATCTCTCCCCCTGCAAATAATAACCAAAGCCCATGGAAGGGTTCTTATTTCTATAAAGCCGAATGTATGTGATACGATTTGATGAGTGATAGCATGACCGACTCGAACCTCGAAAGGGATGTGTACATAATCGGACCTTCAGCGGACAGCAACGATGCGAATGCAATGGTCTGCTCGGACAACAAAGGGGGCACGCTTTTCAGGATTTCGGGAAACCAGTTCCTCGACGCAAAAGGTAAGGTGATAGTTGAGGCAAGGCTGGCGCCGCAGTCTGGCACGGATATATACGACGGGTCCAACAAGCTGCTGGGCAGGATCGTGCGGCAGCGCGGACAGGCTACACTGAACGACGCGACAAACAACCCGATCGCAAAGTCGATGGGCAGCAGTGGCAGCATCAACATAACCACCCCGGACGGCAACACAACGATAGCCACAATCCTCATGGGAGGCGGCAACCAACAGGGCCGAGGCGGCGGATTCGGCGGCGGAGGCATGATGGGAGGCATGGGAATGGGCGGGATGGGTATGGGAGGAATGGGTGGCATGGGTGGAATGGGCCGCCAGCGCGGCCAGAATGCCCAGCAGAAGATCACGATCTCGGTGCAGAGCCAGACCCTGAGCCCCGCGTTGCTGCTCTCCTTCGCGTACGCTTTGTCCATGTCGCAGCGCGGCGGAATGGGCCAGCGCAGAGGAGGTATGGGCGGGATGCTGGGAGGACTGGCGGCTGGAATGCTGTTCGGCAGGCTTCTCGGTGGAGGGCTCGGCAACATGGGAGAGAACAGCGGCAATTCCCCACGGCCAAGAATGCCAAGGATACGGTAGCGCGCCGGCATAACGGGGAAAGGTATATACGATTGTTTGAGCGCTAATCATTATTTGCGCCCCAGTAGCTCAGTGGTAGGGCGCGTGCACGGTAAGCACAAGGCCGCGAGTTCAAATCTCTCCAAATGCAATCTAAAAATTCTCAGGCGGCCGGATCTGATGGGCATTAGCCAGGCTGCGCTAGGCTATGGTGAACTGTTGGAAGCGACATTCTCGAGTTCGCAAATGCGTTTATGTCTTCTTGACGTTCTTCGCACGAGGGCCCTTGTCTCCCTGCTCGACTTCGTACTCCACACTGTCCCCGACGGCAAGCATCGCGCCGCCCTGGACTGCCGAGGTGTGTACGTACACGTCCTTCCCGTCTTCGCCGGTTATGAATCCAAATCCGCGTGCGGAGTTGAACATCTTCACTTTTCCTTTCATTTAAAGCACTTTTTTCAGTATTCTATTGGAAGGTATAATTTATAGAGAGCAGTGTCGCAGGCCGTGAGAAGAGATAAGGTATATAAGATTGTTTGAGCGCTAATCATTATTTGCGCCCCCGTAGCTCAGTGGTAGAGCGCGTGCATGGTAAGCACGAGGCCGCGAGTTCAATTCTCGCCAGGGGCTTCAGTACACCTTGCTTCCCAGCTCCGCCGGCCTTCTTGACGGTTCGAGCAGCGAGAGTCCCCCGTCCTGCGAGTGGACTCCGAGAAGGAGCACTTCTGACATGAATCCCGCGATGCTCTTCGACTCGAAGTTCACCACCCCTACGACCTCTCTGTTGAGCAGCTCCTCCTTCCTGTAGTCGGTCTTGGCCTGCACGCTCGAAGTCTTGTGCCCGACCTCAGGCCCGAAGTCCACGATCACCTTGTATGTCGGCACCTTCGCTTCCGGAAAGTCCTCTACCTTGATTATCCTTCCGGCGCGCATGTCTATCTTCGCAAAGTCTCCCCATTTCACTATCGTCATGAGCCCACCTATAGTATCTTGTTAGTAGAATTCTTGGCCTTCCTTATCGTGTTTATCGAGTAAGGATCCTCGTTCAGCATGTTCGCAAAGTGTATCGAGGTCAGGTCCGCGAAGTAGACAAGGCTCGAGATGTTCTTCAGCACAGACTGGAACTTCGGCCTGACCACGTACGTGCCGAGTATCTCGTTCGCTACATCGTCGTACTGGTTGTCCCTTATCAATATCGGGAACAGCGCGTTTCCCCTCTTGTAGCCCTCGAGCTCGTTGTGGAAGATCTCTGGTATGTCTCCGTAAAAGGCAGGGTACTTGGCGTTCTCGTTGAACTGCTGCTTGAACCTTTTTGCCACCGATATGTAACGCGAACCGTATATCACGGGTATCTTGCCCCCGATCTTTCCGGCAAGGCTCTTCGGCTCAACCCGGTCCCCCTTTGAAGCCATGACGCCTTCGTAGAGTTCGTGGATGTTGTAGCCCATGGAGAAGGTCTCGTTGAGCAGCCTCAAGACAGGGACCAGGATGAGCGGGAATGCAACTCGCGGCTGCATCCCTCCGGGCAGTCTCACTATCGGCACGGACTTCTTCTCGGCCTCCTCAGCGAGAGCGCCTCCCGACGTGACCGCAACGCATCTCGCGCCGCGCGACTGCGCCTCGGCGAACGCCTGCAGCGTCTCCTTGGTGTTGCCGGAGTAGCTGACCGCGATGAACAGCGTGTCCTTCCCGACCTTCGGAGGGAAGAAGAGCGCTTTCGCTGTGGTGTAATCGAACTGCGGGTTCAGCAGGTTGACCATGTCCCCGGCTATGCCGCTGCCTCCCATTCCCGAGTAGACGACCCTCTCCGCCCTCTTCACGCCAGGCTGTTCAAGCTTCTCCGCCTGCAGGAAGAGGTCCTCCCACTTCTCGTACACGTCCAGCAAGTAATCACACTACTAACTCCAGCAGCACCCATAAAAGGCTTCTCTTCAAGATTTGAATGTGACGTTCTTTATGCCAAAGTACTCTATCGATGGCACCCCGCTTCCTTCGTACGTGCTGTTTGAGACATAGAAGTCGAGCTCGCTGAGCCCCGCCTGCAGCTTGAGCGGCACGCTGAAGTTCTCCGGTGTAGTGAGGAGTGGCAGTTCGTCTATCGGCTGCCCGTTCTGGTAAACATAGAGGTCAACCTGCGTCGGCGCGTACGCCTGCAGGTGCATGGTCTCGTTGTCAGTAGCGTTCGGGGAGTACAACAGTATGGTCCTCGGATCGCTGCCCCACCACGTGTTTATGAACTCGTTGCTGCACGCGCTGGACGAGCCGCACAGCGCCAGCCCCGGCTCCCACTCGCCCCACGTGTATGCGACAAGGGTCTTGCCGGCGCTTGCCTTTATCCTAGGCACGGCATCGAAGACTGTTGTTGTGTTGTCCTGGTAGACCGGCTGCCCGAACCAGCCGCTGAGGTTGGAGAGCAGTATCTCCTGCTGTTCGAGCGTGTAAGCGGGCCTGACCACAGCGACGTAGTTGACCTGGTCGGTCCACAGGAAGAACGCGGTCAGGTTCGAATAGTTCTCTATTATCGGCGACGGATATCCGAAGCCGGCGCCCTCCTCCAGCAGCGCGCCCTCGACCGACAGCGGGATGACCGAGACCGCCTGCTCCTGGCTGAAGTTGGATCTCGTGGCGTAGCCGCCCACGAGCGGCTTCTTGAATGCGGTCTGGTAGTACATCTCAAGCCCCGGATACATGTCCGGCGCCGTGGCGTTTGGCAGCGAAGGAAGTATGAGCACCGAGAAGTTGCCCGTGGCGTTGCCTATCTGCGGATAAGCCCTTGGCATAGCCGTGCTGCTGGCCACTGTGCCTATCGCACTGCCGCTTATCGGGCCGCCCCAGTACTCTATGAGCAGGAACACAACCACGATGCCGAAGAGCGCAGCCTTGTTGTCTATCTTGTTCGATTTCATCGCCGTATCAAGGCCGATGGCCGCTAGCATCGCAGCCGCGAGCGTGACGAGCAGGTCGAACCTTCCAGGCTCCCTTATGACGTTGAATATCGGTATGGCGTGGTAGAGGATGTATATTCCCGGGATGGATGTGAGCGTGCCCAGCACCTGCAGGTACGGGCCTATGGACATCCAGCCGAAGAAGAGCAGTATCACGACCCAAAGCCCGGTCTGCTTGAGGACCTTAGTCTGCTTGTAGTCGACGATCACTGCGATAAGCATGAGTATTATCACGGTGTAGCCGAGATACGCGGGCCTCTCACCTGGGTCCGGTGCGTATATCGCGTAATATGCGGGCCAGATCCCGCTGAATATCCCGTTAGTGAAGCTGGGCAGGAAGTACGATGCGAGGTCAAGGCTGTAGAGCTCGTTGTACGGCGTGGTGGCCTGCGCGTTCACCACTCCTATGACTCCGGAGCGTATGCCGTTGATCATCGGCAGGAAGGCCCATATGCCCGCGACAAATACCATTATCACCATGGCTGCGAACAACGTGGCGAACCGCACGTTCAGGACCTTCTTCCTGTCCGTGAGCAGCAGGTAGGCGATCACCGTCACCACCAGAAGTATAGTCATGAGCGCCTGGTCGAGCCCGCCTGCGAACGTAACGAACAGGAACGCGATGGCAGCGTAGACCGCATGCCTCTTCTTGCTCTTCTCTACCATGTCGAAGAAGAGAAGCAGGAACAACGGTATGAACTCTATGTTGATGAAGTCGAGGTGACCGCCGGCCTGCGCGAAGTGCCATGCGGAGAACGTGTAGACGAAGCCCGCAACGAACGAAGCGTACTTGTTGCCCGTGAACCGGTGCGCGAGGAAGTACATGAACAGCCCAGACAGCATGAACCCTACCAGCGTTATCACGTTCAGGGCCAGCGTCAGGCTGATCCACTGGAATGGTATGCTCAGCCAGCCGGCGAACGGCGCTAGGTCCTGCGTTATCAGGCTTGCGCCTATAGGGTAGAATATGTACGATGAGAAGTATACCGATGAATGGAGCACGAACGTCGAGTAGCCGTCCCACCAGATGTTCCAGAGTGCCTGGTACGGGTCGCCTCCGAGGCCCAAGACCCTGCCGGTTATGTCCGTAGTTATGGGCCAGAGCATGGCCATAGCGATGAGCAGATATACGATAGATATTCCAACGTAGAAAACAAGGTCCTTCCTTTGGACGTCGCTAAAGAGCTTCATCATCACCAGCCGATGTAAGACTATTGCGCCATTCTTTTTATAACCCTTTCTTTTTGTACGAAACATTAGTCACATATTTATATCACGTCATCGTATCCAAATGGTGGGGGTGTTGGGACGGTGGAGCTAAACCAGAACAACCTTGACGATTTCGTGAAGAGCGAGAGCAGGGCCCTTGTCCTGTTCTACGCGGACTGGTGCCCATATTGCCAGGCATTCCTCAAGATCGTGGCAAAGGACAAGGCGAAACTAAAGAACGAGCTGCACCTCGCTGACATAAGCGACGAGGACAATCCGCTGTGGGAGAGGCTGCAGATAGACGTGGTCCCGACGCTCATCTCCTACCGCGACGGCGTGCAGTTCGAGAAGCGCGAGGCTCCCTACAGGATCGGTCTGAAGGAGAAGGACCTGCTCGAGATGGACGCCCAGCTTGCCGGCCAGAAATAGAAGGCATTATAAATCCTAGGAGGCATATTAAACATAGGATATCCTATACATGAGGCGAAATGCGTGGCGATAATCGAGACTCACGATCTCACAAAGAAGTTCGACAAGCTCACCGCGGTCGACAGGCTCAACCTCAGCATAAACGAGGGCGAGATATTCGGCCTCCTTGGGCCGAACGGCGCGGGCAAGACGACGACGCTCTCGATGCTCGCGACGCTCCTGCCGCCAACGGACGGCAACGCGGCAGTCGCAGGATTCGACGTGAGGAGGGACGCAGCAAAGGTCAGGAGGAACATAGGGTTCGTCTTCCAGGATCCATCGAGCGACGACATGCTCACGGGCAGGGAGAATCTCTATCTGCACGCGCTTATGTACGGCGTTGACATGCGCAACATCAACGAGAAGATGGACGCCGTGCTTCGCCTGGTCGACCTGACGGACAAGCAGCACCAGCGCATGAAGGGATACAGCGGCGGGATGCGCCGAAGGCTGGAGCTCGCGCGGGGTCTGCTCCACGAACCGCGCGTCCTGTTCCTGGACGAGCCCACGCTGGGCCTCGACCCACAGACCAGGCAGCACCTCTGGAAGTACATAAAGAAGCTCTCGACAGAGAAGAAGGTCACCATAATAATCACCACCCACTACATGGAGGAGGCTGACATGCTCTGCGACCGCGTCGCGATAATCGACCACGGCAAGATCGCAGCGCTCGACACGCCGCAGAAGCTCAAGTCGATGCTGGGCGGCGACGTAGTCAAGCTCATGGTGAAGGACCCTAAGCTGGCTGCCGTGAAGAAGCTCAAGTATGTCAAGGACCTGAAGCACGAGGACGGCGTGGTGACGATGACGATGTTCGATTCAAACAAGCACCTCCAGGAGGTGCTCAAGAAGGTCGGAGATGTCGAGAGCGTCGAGACGAGGAAACCGACGCTGAACGACGTCTTCCTGCACTTCACCGGCAACGAGATGCGCGACAGCGACGACGCATCCGAGGGCGGCTGGTCCGAGAGGATGATGCACAGCAGCGTTGAGAACAGATGATGCTATGAGCGAGATAAGCGGGCTTTATGCACTGTGGTACAGGGAGTTCAAGATATTCACGCGCGAGATCTCGCGCGTGGTCAGCTCGCTCGTGCAGCCGCTGATGTGGCTGGTCATATTCGGGACTGGGCTGGGCTCAGCGCTGGGCGAGAACTTCATAGGC
Source organism: Microcaldota archaeon (assembly GCA_030040265.1). Taxonomy (GTDB): domain Archaea; phylum Micrarchaeota; class Micrarchaeia; order Micrarchaeales; family CABMGC01; genus JAKAWC01. Next base: position 3,576 of record JASHUB010000018.1, on the reverse strand, counting down.
ACGGGCGCAAGCTACTCTACTTACATCTTCCCCGGCATAATGGTCATGACCGTGCTGTTCGGCTCGCTGTTCTTCGGCCTATATATAATAATGGACAAGCGCGTCGACTTCCTGAAGGAAGTGCTGGTCGCGCCTCTCTCAAGGACTACGATATTCTTCGGCAAGGTGCTGGGCGGCTCCACCGACGGAGCGATAGAGATATGCCTGCTTCTCATACTCGGAGTGCTGTTCTTCGGAATCCACCTGACCCTGCTGTCGCTTGCCGAGACGATAGTGATAATCGCTCTGCTCATGATATCCATAGTGAGCCTCGGGCTCATATTCGGCGCGCTCATGACGAGCCAGGAGGGATTCGGACTTGTCGTTACGTTCGTCATATTCCCGCTCTTCTTCCTGAGCGGCGCGCTGTTCCCGGTCAAGTCGCTGCCAACGTGGCTGTACGCTTTCGTGGCGATCAATCCGGTGTCATACACCGTGGACGCGCTGCGCGCGGTCATGCTCGGCATACCTGCCAGCTTCGGGCTTCCCGTCGACTTTGCAGTCATGATAGGGTTCGCTCTGGCGATGGTCCTGATAGGATCATGGGCGTTCAGGAGGATGAAGTTCTAGGGGCAGCGCAAGGTATTTATACTATTCCAATCATATCTTTTTCACTTAACGGCTTGTTTTCCCGCAAGCACTGCATTCGTTGCAGGAGGGATCATCATGGCACAGAATTTGGAAGACTTCAGTAAGTTCATTACTGAGAACAAGGGCAAGAGAAAGTTCAAGCAGAGCGTCGAGCTTGCAGTCAACTTCAAGGGCATCGACTTCAGCAAGCAGGCCAACAGGCTGAACCTGGACGTCATGCTGCCAAACGGCAGGGGAAGGACCAGCAAGGTCGCCGTCTTCGCCACGGACAAGGGCATAGTCGAGAACGCATCGAAGAGCGGGATCGAGGTCATCGACGGGAACAGGCTGGACGCGCTCGCGACGGACCAGTCGAGGCTCAACTCGCTGCTCGACTACGAGCTGCTCGCTCAGCCGAACCTCATGCCGAGCATCGCGAAGTACCTCGGACAGTTCCTGGGCCCGAGGAACAAGATGCCGAAGCCGCTGCTAGGGAACGCCAACGTGGCGAACATGGCCAGCGACCTGAACAAGAAGATCACGATCAGAAACAAGGGCAAGTACGTGCCGACAATACACTGCGTCGTCGGGAACGAGGACATGGAGGCGAAGGCGCTGTACGAGAACGTCAACGAAGTCATTTCTGAGATAAACAAGAAGGTCGGACCGAACCACATACGCTCAGCGTACGTGAAGATGACCATGTCCGGGCCTATGAAGGTGGCATGATGATCAAGGCACAGAAGGTAGAGTTCGTAAAGAGGCTGAAGCAGGACATCAAGAAGTACAAGACCGTAGGTGTCATGCCTCTAGACGCACTTCCCGACCGGCTTACGCAGAAGGTCAGGAACCAGCTCAAGGGCGACACCACGTTCGTGGTCGCCAGGAAGAGCCTCATAATGCGCGCGATAGAGGGAAGCGAGGAGACGAAGCGCCTCGAGCCTTTCATAACTGGCAACGTCGCACTTGTGCTATCGAACAAGGACCCTGTCGAGCTGCACCAGCTGATCAGCTCGAACAAGCTCAAGCTCGGCGCAAAGCCGAACCAGCTCTCACCGGAGGACATCCATGTCGCTGCCGGCGAGACGACGATACAGCCCGGCCAGGCGGTCACCGACCTGAAGGCAGGCGGGATCGACGTCCAGATACAGAAGGGCAAGGTGGTCATCTCCAAGGACAAGGTAGTGGTCAAGAAGGGCGAGAAGATATCGCTCGGAGTCACGAAGGCGCTCAAGCTGCTGGACATCCAGCCGTTCTCTGCGCAGGCGGGGCTCAGCGCGGTCTACTCGGGCAGCCTACTGTTCACGAAGCAGGCGCTGGCCGTAACGCCTGCAATGCTCACGGAAGAGATAGTGAGGTCGTTCAATGTCGCGAACAACCTGACCACGCAGGCGGGCATAGTCACGCAGTACAACGTTTCTGGCTTCATAAGGAAGGCTTACCTGTCCGCGCTGGGCGTGGGACTCGAAGGCAAGGTCTACGAGCCCGGAATCGTCGACAAGCTCATCGCGCAGGCTGTCATGCAGGCGATCGCCCTTAACAAGGTCGCGCCAGAGACGGTGACGGCCGCGCCGGCAGACGCGCCCAAGGAGGAGCCAAAGAACGCTTAAATGGTGAAACAATGGAATACATCTACGCTGCACTATTGCTTGATGCAGCAGGAAAGGAGATAAACGAGCAGAGTCTCGTGTCAGTCGTCAAGGCGGCCGGCATGTCGCCGGACGAGGCCATGGCAAAGTCGGTAGTGACTTCCCTGAAGGGCGTCAACATAAAGGACGTCATAAAGAACGCGCAGAACGTACAGGTTGCCGCGCCGGCTGCTGCCGGAGCTGCGCCTGCAGCTGCGAAGAAGGAGGCACCGAAGGAGGAAGCCAAGACTGAAGAGGAAGCGGCGGGCGGACTTGCAAGTCTGTTCGGCTGACTTCCGTGAGACAGCTCGGGCCCATCGCTGAACAAGCGCTCAGGGTAGCTGGCAGCCTGCACCCCGAATACGCCGAGGCGTACGTCGAGCACGCAAGCTCCCAGTCCTTCCCGATAGAGCAGGGCAAGTTCAACGGCGGTGGGTTTTCCGACGTCACAGGCGTTAGGATACGCATACTGAAGAACAAGCGCCTGTACACTCTTTCTACAAACGGCGCATCGCCAGACAACCTGCGCGAGCTGGCATCGCGCTACAAGACTTTCTCTGGGCTGGACACGAGCTTCGCCCCTGCTCCGGTCGAGAAGGCGAGCTTCAAGTCAGAGGAGAAGAAGAAGCTCGAGGACGGCGACCTCCTGGCGGACCTAACGGATTTCGATGACGCGGTGGAGGGCACTCGCATAGTCAAGTACAGGTCGATATACGGCTCTAGGGGAAGGTCAGAGACATGCTTCATGAACTCGGATGGCACCGAGATATCCGGAGACGTCGGATACGCCCACGTGTTCCTGATCTACACGATCGGAATTGGACAGGAGACCAGGCAGAGGATGATACAGTTTGGCGGCACTGGTGGGTACGAGGCGTTCAAGTTCGCAGACACTCTCAAGATGACGCTGGACGAGATAACCGCGCTGAAGAACGTCATCGAGAAGGGAGTGACGCTCAGCGACGCCGCGCTCAAGAAGGTGAAGAACGTGGTGGTCGCTCCGGAGATAACAGGCATCGCGGTGCACGAGAGCGTCGGCCACCCGGACGAGGCGGACAGGATATTCGGAAGGGAGTCGTCGCAGGCAGGCCTCAGCTACCTCACGCTCAACAAACTAGGGATGAAGATCGGCAGCAGCGAGGCGACCATAATCGACAACCCTGCGCTCAAGGGCAGCTACGGTTACTACGAGTACGACGACGAGGGCGTCAGGGCCAGGCCGAAGGTCATGGTGGACAAGGGCTACCAGAAGGAGCTGCTCACGAACAGAGCGTACGCGCACCTCCTCAAGGCGAAGTCCAACGGTTCCGCAAGGTCGGACAGCTACGCGAACGAGCCG
>JASHUB010000017.1 GCA_030040265.1 Microcaldota archaeon | reverse complement strand
GCCGGCGTGGTCATCCTCAAGGACGGTCTCGGCGCAACGCACGAAGCCAAAGAAGAGGCGGCGCAGTTCGCAGCATGCTTCTCGAAGGCATGGCCTGACGGGCTATCGTCAGTGAACGTGTACTGCCTCAAGCGCGACCAGGTGTCAAAATCATCCCAGAAAGGCTATCTTGGGAAGGGAAGCTTCTTCCTGACCGGCGAGAGGGAGTGGTTCAAGGGCATGCCTCTCGAACTCTGCGTGTACACGAAGGAGATAACCGCGCCGAACGCCGCAGGAGTGCAAGCGAAGAAGTTGTACGTCGTACCGGCACTGGCGTGCAAGAGGCTGGGAATAAAGGATGGCATCGTGCTCAGGCCCGGGAAGACAAAGAAGTCGGACATGGCAAAGCACCTGTCAAAGGCCCTCGCGTTCCCAGACATCGACGCTATAATGCAGTTGCTGCCAGCCGGGGACTTCTCTGCAGACAGATAGTCCAAACGCTTAAATAGTTTCTCCCGAAATAATAAATAATGCCTGCTAAGTTTGTTGTTGTGCTAGGGTCACTGATGAGTGGTCTCGGCAAAGGTATCGTTACGTCATCGATACTGAAGATACTCGATCTTTACGGTTACAGCGCTCTTCCTGTCAAATTCGACGGATACCTGAACTACGATTGCGGGACGATGAACCCATACAGGCACGGAGAGGTCTTCGTACTGGACGACAAGAGCGAGGTGGACATGGACTTCGGCATGTACCAGCGTTTCCTCGGCAAGGGGATGACCGGAGACCTTTCCATAACCGGAGGAAAGCTGTTCAGCCACATAATCAACAAAGAGAGGCGCGGCGATTATCTCGGTGAGGACGTGCAGATAATTCCGCACATGACCAATGAGATAATATCGCGGCTCGAGAACATAGCGAAGAGCAAGAAGCTCGACGTACTGGTGATCGAGGTCGGCGGCGCAGTCGGAGACATAGAGAACAGCTACTTCATCGAGGCGATGCGCCAGCTCGCCCTAAAGCACAAGGTCGTGTTCGTGAACCTCACATACGTGCCGACGCTGGATGTGGTCGGCGAACAGAAGACAAAGCCGGCGCAGCTTGGTTTCAGGACGATCATGCAGCTGGGGATAATGCCGGACTTCATGGTCTGCAGGACGACAGAACCGCTCGGCGAGAAGGCGAGGGAGAAGCTGTCGCTGTTCACGAACATCACCAAGGAGAGGGTCATAGACGACTCGGACTCTTTCACGATATACCAGGCTCCGCTGCACTTCATGGAGCAGGGATTCGACAAGCTGCTTGTGAAGGACCTCGAACTCAACGGGGACAGGCTCAACAAGGCGAAGCTCAACGAATGGAAACGCATGGTGGGCAAGATAGTCAACCCGAAGTACAGCGTCAACGTCGCGATAGTCGGGAAGTACACGAAGCTGCGCGACTCGTACATAAGCGTGAAGGAGTCGCTGCTGCACGCAGGCGCGGCAACGGACACCCGAGTGAACATCAAGTGGGTCGAGTCAAGCGACCTTGAGAACAAGGACGAGCTAAAGCAGCTCAAGGGCATGGATGGCGTAATCGTGCCCGGCGGATTCGGCAAGCGCGGCATAGAAGGGATGATAAACTCAATAAGATACGCGCGAGAGAACAGGCGCGCATACCTCGGGCTCTGCCTGGGGATGCAGCTCATGGCAGTCGAGTATGCGAGGAACGCATGCCACCTTGAAGGCGCCAACTCCACCGAGTTCGTGAAGGACGCCAGGGAGAAGATCATATATCTGCTGCCGTCGCAGAAGGGAGTGCGCAAGAAGGGAGGCACGATGCGGCTCGGAGCATGGAAGTGCAGGATAGTCGACAAGAACTCAGCTGTTTACAAGGCGTACAAGAAGAACGTCATCGACGAGCGTCACAGGCACAGGTACGAGTTCAACAACAAGTACCTGGACATAGTGCGCAAGAACGGCCTGAAGGTCCCAGCATTCACTATGGACGGCAAGCTCGTGGAGTTCATAGAATGGACGGACGGCTTCGGAATCGGGACCCAGGCGCACCCCGAACTAAAGTCTACGCTCGAGACGCCAGCGCCTGTCTTCGTGAGCTTCGTCGACGCCGCAAGAAGGCTAGCTCAGGAAAGAATGTAGGAGCGCCAGGCCCTGCGCAGCCCCCGCCTTCGACCTGCCGAATTTTCTTACCTGGAATGCAAACGGCACGTCGCAGACCTTCATCTCGCCTTTCTTCACGCACTTGAGGAAGTCGAACAGCACCTTGTAACCTCCTCCGATGAACCGTCTCCTGTTTCTTGCGTAGACGCTTACGAACAGGCTGCGCCTCACTCCGAAATATCCTGAGAATATGTCGCCGTTCGACTCGCTCCCTTGCACCGACAGCGAGAGGTAGCCGAGATGGATGAGCAGCCTGGATATCACCTTCCTTCCGAGCTCCCATCCAACGACGCTGGCCCTGGACGCAACGGCAAGATCGTATCCTGAGGCGAGCTTCGCCGCGATCCGCGAGATCTCGGCTGGAGGATGCTGCATGTCGGCATCCATCACTACCACATACCTGCTCCTGCTGCGCTCTATGCCGTCTATCACGCTGGCCGTCAGGCCCTTCTGCAGCCCCATCCTCCTCCTGTCGATGAAACGGACGCCCCCCTTCCTTTCGAACCCATTGACTATTCCTGCGGTGCCATCGACCGACCCGTCGTCCGCGACTATTATCTTTGCTCCCTTATAGTGGGACCTGATGTACGTTATCAGTTTCCCGATGGTGCGACCCTCGTTCAGCGTGGGAAGGACTATGGTGAAGTCTCCGTAGTCCACGCGCTCACCGCCTGAAGAGCTCGGCGTAGCCGAGCATCACTGCCAGCATCGAGCCTAGGAACGGCGTCTTCTCGCTCACCCTGTGGAGGATGTCTAGCTCCCTTTCGCCTATCCCGCGCGTCAGGACTATCAGCGGCGGATATGCGAGCAGCGTCACCACGACCCCGATGACCAATTCGTACAGAGCACGCGCGTGCAGAAGCGTGATTGCATACAGGATGAATATCAGGACGACGTTGGCGGCTATCAGTTTCGGCAGCGTGGTCTCCCTCGCCTTGAAGCTGGCTATCTTCCTCATGTAGTTGAAGAACAGGGCGTCTCCCACGATTATGCCGATGTAGTAGATCGCGGCGATCGTCCCTATCGCGCCCAGCGAAGGCACCAGAATGGTCATCGCGACCACTTCCACGACGCTGACTATGGCTATGTTCTTCAGGACCTCCATCGCGTCACCCAAGCCTATCGCCACCGACTGCCCGTACGACCAGAAGAAAGTGAGCGGGGTGCCTATCGCTATGAGCGCCATGTAGAATGCCGCGTTCGCATATGTCGATGCAAGTATCGTGATTACGAACTGGTTGGAGAAGATGGCTAGGTATATTATGACCGGCAACAGCAGGAGGAAGCTGAAATAGAGCGTGTGCGTGTGGAGCACGTTCATCTTTTTGCTCACCTCCTTGTTGGCCGCAGCTCTTGAGAACATCGGGGCGAGGACTAGTATTATCGAGCCGGATATGACGTCTATGAACGTACCTATCTTGTTGCCCACCCCGAAGGCCCCGACTACCGATGGGAGGAAGAGGTAGCCCAGGAAGATGACGGCCCAGTTTGTCACGAAGACGCTCGCTATCGCGGAACCGGTGAGCGGGAGCGAGAACTTGACCATCGGCCTGATGCGCGCCCAGAAGCCCTTCAGCTGCACTTTTATCTTGGATATTTTCGAAATCAGGTAAGCGCCGACAACGACGCCTGCGACGGAGCCTCCGACCCACCCCATGACCGCACCCATGGCACCGAATCCGAGGAGGATGAGGCCTATGCTCATCCCAGACTGGACGACCGCGTTGGCTATGGTGTACACCGCCGCGGACTTCCCTGCGCTGAAGCTGATCAGCGCGGCGTAGACCGCACCGCTAAGCGCGGAGAATATTATGCTTATCAGCGCCACGTCCAGGACGAGGTACGATGCCGTCCCGTGGAAGACGTCGTTGGCTATCATGTGCGAAAGCAGCAATCCCGCCAGCGCGAAGACTATGCCTATTATGAGCAGGAGCAGCATGCCGTCCCCAAGGGAGGCGCTGAGCTTATCATGCTCCTTCTTCGCAAGGAACTGCGGTATCTGCCTGTTGTAGTAGTTGCTTATGCTCAGGTTGCTGAATATCCCT
>JASHUB010000016.1 GCA_030040265.1 Microcaldota archaeon | reverse complement strand
AGACCGTGCCGTACGGCGCCGTGGCCGACTTCATGTAGTTGTCGTAGGCCATCATTCGCTTTTTAAGCTTATCTTAGCAAAGCTTTTCTGTGCTCTTATGAATGGAAAACGGGCAGACCTATCGCAGTCCTGCACGGCTGGAAGTGGACGCAGGAAATAACCACACCGGCAAACCCGCTCTCCGCGGCAATCAAAGTTGTCAGGCCTCCTGACAGGAATCCCGATCGTGGTATGCAGCTGCACCTGAAGCTTTGCGTGAGGGATTCTCCTCCGGTCAACATCGAGCTTATGCGCTTGGAAGGGGTCATGGCGACACTGCGCCCAGGGATCCCGGCGGGTTCTGACGACAGCTGGGTCAACGGGACATGGGGGTAATCCCAACAGCGATTTAAACTTATTGCCACTTAATAGCGTCTAAACAACGGTGTCCGAATGGCGAAATTCGCGGAAAAAACGAATGTTGGTGTGGTAGGTGCAGGGGTCATAGGCAAAAGGGTGGCCGATGCGGTAGCGGTCCAGCCAGACATGCGACTCGCAGGTATTGTCAAGACGAAGCTCGACTACGGCGCAGAGCTGCTCGCCTGGAAAGGGCATCCGCTATTCCTCACTGGCCCTGACAGGGACAAAGAAGCGCTCAAGTTCGCCAAGGCCGGCATCAAAGTGGCCGGCAATCTGGACGACCTCCTGCAGCAGGCCGACGTCGTCGTTGATGCGACTCCAGAAGACGTTGGCGTCACGAACAAGCCGGCGTATCAACGGGCTGGAGTCAGGGTAGTATTTCAGGGAGGCGAAGAGGCAGACGTTGCCCAGATGTCGTTCAGCTCCTATGCAAATTACAACGAAGTTGCAGCTACGAGGCCTTCAGACGTCAGGAACCTCTCCTGCAACACGACCGGGCTTGCGAGAACGCTCTCGGTGCTCCAAAGGCAGTTCGGAATAGAGCGGAGCGGCAACACTTCCCAGCTCACGCGACGCGCCGCCGATCCTGCAGAGACGAAGAAAGGGCCAATCAACAGCATTGAAGTGGACAAGCACCTAAGCTCTCACCACGGAGCCGACCTGGCGACCGTCCTGAGGGGATTCAATCTTAGGACGTCCGCAACCAAGGTGCCTGAAACGCTTATGCATGTGCAGACTAACGTCGTGACCCTCCAGACCGAGGCCACGGCAAGAGAAGTCCTGGACGTGTTTGGAAGGTATCCTAGAATCCTGCAAGTGTCCTATTCGAGAGGCGTCAAGGGCACGGCCGAGATAATGGAGATTGCAAGGGAGTTCGGAAGGCCGCGAAGCGACATGTATGAAGTCGTTGTCTGGGACAACCTAGAAGTCATCGATGGGCGCACCGTCATCTGGAACCAGGCGGTACACCAGGAGTCAATAGTCATACCAGAAACTATCGATGCCATCAGAGCGCTCCAATACGGTGCAGAGATGTCAGCCGAGGACTCGATACGGCTCACTGACAGGTCATTAGGGATATTCGGCATGGTCCCCACAGGACACATCGCGGTCCAGCAGCCAAAGCCTGTCCAGAAAGCCGCACCGGAGCCAAGCGCCACAGCTGCGGTAGGCAACGACGCCGACGGCGCAAGGGATCCAGCGAATCCAGAAATGGCAAACCGCAACTTCGGCTAAAACGAGCAGGAATGGGCCCAGGGGGATTTGAACCCCCGACTTGTTGGTTAAGAGCCAACCACTCTGACCAAGCTGAGTTATGGACCCAAAATGAGTAGTTTATATTATCTCCAATCCTTATATAAAGTTAAGTTTCACTTGCCGCTTGGCTTGATGTCAGAGACGAACAGTCTCAATGCAGCATCGAACCCGTTTCCTACCGGCGCAAGCTCGTAGCCAACGTTAACCAGCGGTTTCTTCGTCTTTATCAGCCTGTTGAGGTCGGTCGGCGTCGCAGAGATGACCACATCGCATGGAACCCTGTTCACCGTGGTCTCCAGGTCCTTTATCTGCTGTTTGCTGTAGCCGACCGCAGGCAGTTCTTTGTCAAGATGCGGATATTTCTCGAACATGGTTCTTATTTCCCCAACCGCGTAGCTCTTTGCCACCGCGATGCTCTTTACCCCGTATTCCTTTGCTGCTACGTATGCTGCGCCAAACAGCATATTTCCATGTGTTATCGTAGGGCCATCCTCAATCAGCAGCGCCTTCTTGCCACTAACGCTGCTCGCCGGTGCATTTATCGACACAACCGAATCTGCAAGTACAATCGTCGCATGCGGGTTTATCCTGGAAAGGTTGGTCATCACCCGCCCAATGTCCTCCTTCGATGCGGAGTTCACCTTGTTTATCAGGAGAATGTCAGCCATCCTGGCAGTCGTCTCGCCAGGATAGTACGTTAGCTCGTTTCCGGCCCGCAGCGGATCGGCTACAGTTATCATAAGATCCGGCTTGAAGAACGGCCAGTCATTGTTGCCACCGTCCCATAAGATTATGTCAGCTTCCTTCTCAGCTTGCCTGAGTATCTTCTCATAATCAACTCCAGCGTAGACGACAAACCCATTCCTTATGTGCGGCTCGTAGTCCTCGCGCTCTTCTATCGTGGTCTTGTATCTATCAAGGTCCTCCAAAGTCTCAAATCGCTGCACTATCTGCTCCTTGAGGACGCCATATGGCATCGGATGGCGCACGATAACGACCCGATATCCAAGGTTCCTCAGCAATTTTGCCACGTACCTGGACGTCTGGCTCTTTCCAGAGCCTGTCCTCACCGCGCAGACCGCTATGACCGGCTTCTTCGACCTTATCATGGTCTCTCTTGGCGAAGCGAGCCAGAACTCAGCGCCAGCAGCGTTGGCAATGCTGGACTTGTGCATAACCTCGTTATATGGCAGGTCGCTGTACGCAAGCATGCACCTATCGACGCCGAACTTCTCTATGAGTTTGGGCAGTTCTGCTTCGTCGTATATCTGCACCCCTTTCGGATAGAGTTTCCCGCTGAGTTCTTTTGGGTAGATCCTGCTCGAAATGTATGGTATCTGGGCCGCCGTAAAGGCCACTACCTCGTAATATTTGTTCTCCCTGAACATCACATTGAAGTTGTGAAAGTCCCTGCCAGCCGCGCCCAGGATTATAACCCGTTTTCTTGCCAAAAACACACCAAACATAGGTACTTTTAAGCCAAGATTAATTAACCTTTTTGCGGGGCTTCCAAATGCCGTTTGTCGTCGTAAAACCGCTTCACAAAGGTTTATAGAGCTGCTCAGGGCTATACTATGCAGCGACAACTACGAGTTAGGAGACGTAGGTTATTATGGCAGAAGAACAGGAAGAGTATAACGCTTCAAAAATAGTGGTACTGGAAGGTGCGCAGGGAATAAGGAAAAGGCCTGCCATGTACATCGGTTCTACCGGTGCGAGCGGCGTGATCCACCTCCTCTATGAAGTCGTGGACAACTCCATAGACGAAGCCATGGCCGGATACTGCAAAAACATAACCGTCAGGCTCTCACAGGATGCGAAGGGCGACATCGCGGAGGTCGTGGACGACGGCAGGGGGATACCTGTAGACATAATGCCGAAGTACGGCAAAAGCGCGCTCGAAGTCATAATGACGACGCTCCACAAGGGAGCGAAGTTCTCCGGAGAGGCGTACAAGATCGCAGGCGGGCTTCACGGAGTAGGTCTCACTGTGGTGAACGCGTTGTCTGAGTACACCGAAGTAACGGTGAGGAAAGATGGCAAGCTGTACAAGCAGACTTTTGCGAAGGGGCTGCCCACATCACAAGTCGAGCAGCTCGGCGAGACACAAGGGAACGGCACAACCATAAAGTTCAAGCCAGACGGCGAGATATTTCCGTCACCTGTGTTCGATTCGATAATGCTCAAGGACAGGTTGAGGTATACGACATACCTAAATCCGAAGCTCAAGATAACGCTAATCGATGACCGTTTCAACAACCACGAGGAAGAGATATTCATGTCAGAGAATGGCATGCCAGATTTCGTCAGATACATCAACAAGAACACCCAACCGCTGACCCAAGTCGTCGGCTCCAACGGCAAGGAAGACTCCACAGTTGTTGACTTCGCGCTCCAATACAACAACACGTATGACGAGCGCATTCTTTCCTTCGTCAACACCATCAAGACAAACGAAGGGGGGACGCACGTCGTCGGGTTTCACTCTGGACTCACGAGGGCCGTGCTGAATTATATCACAAAGAACGTCAAGAACGGCGCAAAGCAGGTGAAAGTGACCGGAGACGACACCCGAGAGGGGCTCACCGCCGTGATCAACGTCCTGATGCAGAACCCCGAGTTCGAGGGGCAGACGAAGGAGAAGCTCGGAAACGTTAGGATAAAGAACATAGTCGAGAGCATAGTCTACAATCACCTCTCCAGATACCTCGAGGAGCACCCGAACGAGGCTAGGTTGATAGTGGAGAAGGCGCTCAACGCTGCAACGGCAAGGGAGAGCGCGCGCAAGGCAAAGGAACTCGCAAGGAAGAAGAGCATATTCGACGGCGCGATACTGCCCGGCAAGCTCGCAGACTGCACTCTCGATGACCCAGACAAGACCGAGATATTCATAGTTGAGGGGGAGAGCGCCGGAGGCTCAAGCAAGCAGGGCAGGAACAAGTCCATACAGGCCGTGCTGCCTCTCAG
>JASHUB010000015.1 GCA_030040265.1 Microcaldota archaeon | reverse complement strand
TCCCATGGCTATGTTAACCGCGGTGTAAACCGCGGACATCCCGGCGAAAGGCGAGAAAGTTATGCCCGGAACGTAGCCTATTATGCCGCGGTCGAAAGGCGCAAGCTGTATGTAGAACGAGGTGAAGAAGTTGAGCAGCACGTTGCTTGCGCTGATCCCTATCAGCGAAGCTATGAGGCCCCCTATGTTCGACGTGAGCGTATTGCATATGCCCACGTAGAGGTTCGCGCCGCCCATCGTGACGCTGCCACCCGCCCCTCCGGCGTTGGCTATGCCGCTGTATGCCACGTTGGTCACGAATGCCGACATGCCGTCGAATGCGCTGATGCCGAATATTATCGTTATCACTAGCGCTATGCTGAACACGCTCTCGAGCACCTCCGTGCGCCCGAATGCCATGAGCTTCTCTATCCTGAATGCGTACCCTATGCCGTACAGGACGCCCACGACTGCCAGCATGGTGACCACCACCACCAGCGCGTAGAACATCAGCCCGATGTAGAGCCCTGTTCCGTACGCGTCAGGGTTCAGGAACGTGGTCACGTACGGGTCTCCCGGGCTGAACAGCACGCTGCAGTCGGGCAGTATGGTGCCTGCGTTGGCGATGCCGGTGGCTATGAAGAGGAATGCGAGCACCGGTAATATCATCATCCTATTCATCGTCACACCAGCTTGCCTATGCCCGCTATGTCAGTGTCTCCGCCGAAGAGTCCCGAGAGTCCCCTGATAGCGGACAGCGTTATCAGGATGTTCATCAATGGAAGTATGAAGCCTGCGATCATCTGCAGGCCGTACGCGTTGAGCATTGACATGAATGCGGACATCACTCCTGGCGTGTTGCCCAGCCCGTTGCTGGAGCTGCCGAACGTGCCCGGAGGGCAGATGCTGAACGGTATTGGCGGTATCGTGCTGGAGAAGCCGGAGCCGATGCTCGTCAAGAGGGAGAATATGCTAGCCGCTGGGACGAGATAGAGGCTGGCCACCTGCACCTCCAGAAGGCCCACCCCGCCGTTGGGCCAGCAGCTGTTGCCCTGCAGTATGGACTCTACATCTGCGAACTTGAAGAAGTTTATGTCGCTCGGATTGCCGAGGAACCCGTTGACGCCGTAGTTCGGGTTCTGGGTCGGGTCCGGTATGCTCGACAACTTCGGATATCCTACGGGGGCGTACCTGCATCCGGTCCAGCAGGACAGCGCGCTGTACTCTATGTTGAGCATCAGCGGGAAGAAGATTATCGCGCCGATGGCGATCGCCATCAGCAGGCCTCCGAGCCTCCTGCCGAAGAAAGTGGCCCTGAGTATTATGCCTCCGGCCAGTATCCACGGCCACGTGTAAAGGAGCATGAGTATGACCAGCTGCTGGACGAAGAACGAGTAGAAGGTGAGCATGGCCTGCGCCATGAGGGGTCTCCCGAAGTTATCCAGCATGGCGTAGCCGGCAAGCGGCTTGAAGGTCATGCCGAACCATGAAGTCGTCAGCAACGGCGACACGTAGCAGATGCCGAACGTGCAGACCCCGAAGCTCGGAGTCACCGACTGGAGGAACGCTATGGTGCCCCAGTATACGTACATCGAGTTCAGGTTGACTATCGCCTGGCTGGTGAGGTTCGATATTATGACATAGCTGGACACGAGCCCGTAATCCACAGGATCGATGCCGCTGCTCACCGCGCCGCACACAGTGCCGGTCGGGCTGCCGCTCAAGAAGTTCAGCTGGCTTGCTCCATCGGCCTGGCACATCGCGTACAGCGTGCCTGGCGTCAGGGTTCCAGATGTAGGCCCGACCGGGACGAGCGCAGAAGACACCTGCCCCCAGATGTTGAACATGACGAGAAGCAGGACGACCACTATCGCCGTGCCGACTCCCTGCCCGACCTCTCCAAGGCCGGCTGCCTTGGCGCGCGCGTTGTTGAGCACAGAGCCCATCATGTAGTACAGCGCTCCGATCATTATGCCTATGACTATCGCTATGGCGATGGCGGGCAGCCAGTTCTGGAAGTTCGCTTCGACGCCGAAGCCCTGCGCCGCTGCGAGCCCTGTCATTAGCGCGAAGGCCGAAACGGCCGTAAGTGCGAGAAGTTTCTTGTTCATGTCTTGCCCCATATCGGACCGCTGCTGACGAGCCCGTTTATCGCGCCCAGCGCCTTCGACAGGCCTATCGCGCATCCTAGCGTGACCGCGAAGTCGAGCGCCACGAGCACGACCCCCTGGAACAGGTACTGCGCAGTCTCGTTGCCGAGCACGTAAGCGTCGGTGGGCGCGGTCCATAACACGCCGATGCCAAACGCTCCTCCGTCGCCTCCAGAGATGAGCCCCCCGAGCTCTCCGGGCAGGTTACCGAGCCCTGTGTTCGGCGGGCCTCCTGAGAACACGCTGGATGAAGGCAGGCTGCCTATGCTGTAGGTTCCAACGTATGCCGGGTTGGAGTAGGTGTAGATCCATCCAACGACGTAGTTGTTGAACGAAAGCATGAGCGGCAGTATGAAGTAGAACGCTATGGCCAGCCCGAGCAGCTGGTCAGAGGCTTCCCTCAACCTGGGGCCGACGAAACCGAACGAGCGCATGACTATGGACACAGGCACGAGTATGGTGAGCGCTATAGAGTAGGTTATGAAGAGTATCAGCCAGAGCAGGAAGAGCCCGCCGAAGGTTATCACTACCGCAGTCGCGTAGACACCCGTGAACAGTTCCGTATATGCGAGGAAGACCATGGCCAGCGTGTATCCTGTTGTGACCGAGAACTGCAGGAACGAAGTGGGATTGACGGTCTGGGTCAACCCTTTTATGAACTGCAGGATCTGCGAGAACGCGCCCAGTATTCCTTCGTACACCTCGGCCTCTATCGAGTACTCGACCGCGGTCGCATACAGGTTCGTGACCAGGCCGAGGCCGCTGGAGAACAGCAGCACCTGCACATACGTCTCCGCATACGTGAACGGGCCGGTGTAGTCTGCAGGGTTGGTTATGAACGCGTGCCCGTTGGTCACGGAGCTGGCTATCGACTCGCCGACGAAGCACATTGACGTCGCGAAGAGGACCAGTATCACCACTATGAGTATGCTGACGACAGCCTGTATCACCTCGTACCTCGACGCGCCCCTGAACTTCTCCCTGAGCGTCGAAGGCATGAGCCCGGAGATCGAGTAGATGAACGCGGCGATCATTATCGTGAGCAGTATTATCGCAGTGTTTATGCCGACCCAGTTGTGCGCGTTGATGTATCCCACATTGGACGCGCTGCCAGCGAAGCCGCACGCGTTGTACGCGACAGTCGCAGGGACGTTCACCACCACCTCGTCAGGAGGCGAGACCACAGTGACAGGGATGGTTGCGCTGTCCGTGACTGCGTAGCAGTAGAAGGTGTTCCCCGGAGGGTTGACAGCATATATGGCGCCAGGGTAGCCCGTGGAGCCGTACGGCGGCCCGCACCCGCTGACTCCGGGTATCTCTGCATACCACTCATACGTGTACGGAGGCGTGCCTCCGCTGGCGTGCGAGCTGAGCGTCACCCCGGAGCCGCCGTATGTTATCACCGGCGTGCTCGGAGTTATCGGCGCAGCGGTGAGCGCAGGGTTGACCGTCACAAGCGATGGGACTATCGATGTCGCAGCTGCCACTGGCGTACCTACTGAAGAATCGCCAAGGGTGTAGCAGTAAGCAGTGTTGGAGGGTGGGGTTGCAGAAAGCACCTGCGAAGTCGCACCGCTCACCTGGGCCCAAGGCGCTCCGGTGACTGCGCAGGTTGTGGGCGGCGTGCTGCCGTACGCGTCCTCGTACCATTGATAAGTATACGGCTGCGATCCTCCTGATGGCGTAGCCGTCAGTGTCGCGGCTTGTCCTGCATCTATCGATTGCGATAGGGGAGTCGCTCCGCCAGCGCCTATCGCTCCGTTCAGGGTCACCTTGTCTGCCGGCGAGTTCGACGTCCAAGGCGTGCTCTCCGAATCTGTGACCTGGTAGCAGATCCAAACAGGGAAACTGGAGAAGGTCGACGGGTTGAATGTGTATGTCGGCTGGAGGTTGGCTCCAGGAGCGGCCGCCAGGCCGCTTGCGCATGTACTGATGCTTGTGGTCGAGTAATACCACTCATAAGAGTACGGTTGGGTCCCGAACGTCACAGAGGATCTGAGCGTGGCCGTCTGCCCGGCGTCGAGCGGCGCCGGGTTCGGTGTCGGTGCAGCTGCTACCGGATGGGACGGGAGCACGGTGACCTGCACCGAGGCGGTTGAAGCGTCGCCATACGAGTCCGTAATATCGACGCAATACAGCGTGTTCGTGGCCGGAGCCACAACTACCGATGAAGACGAACCAAGGCTGGTGCTGCAGCTCGTTGTCCCGTACGTCCAGGCATAACTGTTGCCGCCGGAGCTTCCGCTCGCCGTCGCCGTAAGAGTGGTAGACTGGCCCTTAATGATTGTCAGGGTGCCGCTTATGCTGGCTCTCCAGTCAGGAGCGCATGCACATAACTCCTTACCCGACCCGCAAGACTGGCCTGGATATTCTCTACAGCCGTTGCTACCCACACAACCGGCTCCGCAGTCTGAGTGGCCCGAGACGGAGCAAGCGCCGGTCTGCGATGCGCATCCCGGCCCGCCGAACTCTAGTGCCGGTGCTGCAGACTGGTTGGCGCCGTGGACTGCCTGGACGCTGATTGCAGTGCCGTGCACGACCGCAAACGTGACGCCCAGAAGCACGGCTGCAGCGAGCAGCGATGCCAACAGCGTATCTCGTTGTATCATGGTCACGCCAGCTTGAACTTGCCTCCTATGGACAGCTTCACTCCCGCCGGGTTGCCCAGCAGCTTCGCGGTGAAGTCCACCAACGGATATATCATTACGACGTCAAGTATGAACAGGATGAAGTACAGTATGAGCCACGCGCTGTAGCTGAGCAGGTAGTTGAACGCAGGGTACAGCTCCCCCACGCTCCCTAAAGCCACTCCGAAAGAACTGAAGCTGTTCGCCCCAGAAAGGAACTGGACGACTCCGCATATGATGGTACCCGACGTACAAGGCGGGGTGCCTACCGGCGCGGACGTGGTGATTATGCTTAGTATCGGCTGGTTGACCAGCACCAGCGTTGCGGGATACAGCAGGCCCACGCCTATGCCTATGGCAATCAGCGTGCCGCCTATTCCCCTGATGAACGGGAAGGCCCTGAGTATTATGCCCATCGGCAGCAGCACGTACAGCCCGAGGACGTAGAACGAGTCTAGCAGTATGGACTGGCCGAACAGGACCATGCTCATCGGCAGGAGCAGGAAGTTTATCTCGTCGTTCACTATCGACTCGTACGTGCCTATCGAAGTGAACGGGTTGCTGTAGAGCATGTTCTGGGCCGGCGGATACAGCGCAAGGTTTGAGAAGCCCCACGTGAAGACAGGGTAAGTGAACGGAGGTATCGGGACAGGAGGCAGGGCAAGCTGATATGATATCGTAGCCTGCTGCAGGAAGCCTATGCTTCCCGCAAGGTCCAGCGCCGAGTTTATCGCCGGTATGAGCGTTCCGGTCTGCGCGCCTGCGAGGAACGATTGCGCGCAGCCGAACAGGGTGCCGAACGGATTCCCGCTGGGGGTGCCGCACGTGCCAGAGATGTCCAGCGCCACATTGCCAAGGAAGACGAGGATGCCGAAGATTGCGGCGATGATCAGCGCGCTCTTCGCGATCTCCCAGTACTCATTGGATATCCAGGAGTTTATCCCGGATGCAGGTACAATCTTGCCTACTATGTAACCTATGGCCACAACGCAGATGTTGACCGTCAGCGCGACGACCGCTATCCCGACGAGCGCTGCGAAGCCCGGCGTGGCGAAAAAGGCCTGCATGAGGAACGGCGAAAACGAGTCCTGCGCGGAAGCTGACCCCGAGAGAGCCCCCACGGCAATTATCGACACTAGGCATAACAGAAAGGCGTTATAGCGCATTCTATCTAGTCTAATAATAGGCGGACTGATTTAAATACCCTATCCTCTGCTAATGCCTCAGCAGCGGGAATCTTTTCATGTACGCCTCCGCCTGGAAGATCACGAAGTACGGGACCACGAAAAGCAGGTTTATCACAAGGAGCGCGTAAGGCGCCAGGAGCGTGCCCAGGAGGTGGATGAATATGAAGTCCAGTACGGTGATCACAGCCGAAATCAAAACAAGCCAGATCACGAAGTACTGCGGCGCGCTCACCATGAGCCTTGCGCTGTCGCGCACCGCCTTCCATATGCTCTTGTCGTCCACCACTATGGCGCTTGGCGCGTAGAAGATGACGGCGAGCCCTATGACGAAGCCGAACAGCTCCGTGAGGACAGCGCTAGCGCCTATGTAGTAGCCGAGCACGTTGACGAGCGCGAGTATTATCATGTACGCGAGGAGGACAACGAACACCTTCGCCGTGTATCCCTCAATGCCGCGCATGACCTTTGCCGGGGTCTTGACGTGCGTCCTCTTCGACTTGACAATGAGGCTTATCGCGACGTACGCGAAGCTCGTGAACAGCAGCGAGAACACGACCGAGATGACTATCACCGCCGCGGTGAACGCGTTAAGGTTGACGAATATCGATGCGCTGCGCAGGAATATCGCGCCGGCGCTGTTGTACGTCGGCAGCGGCGCAAAGAGAACTATGGCGAACGAGATCACGAACATAATCGAGAACAGGAAGATGAGCTTGATGTTCGCGCGATACGTCTCCAGCGCATCCTCAATTATGGTGCTCATGAAGTTCCCTCTACTCTATTTGCTCACCAACTAATAAAAAGATATGCCGTCAGGTGGTGAGGTTGCTCGCGTAGAGGTACTGGCCGTTGTAGACAAGCGAGACGAGCCCAACGACCGGCCGCGTGTCGTTTATCCAGTGCAGCGTCACGTTCACGTCCTGTACGCTGCTGTTCGGGT
>JASHUB010000014.1 GCA_030040265.1 Microcaldota archaeon | reverse complement strand
ATACAGCCTGATAAGCATACCAGCCTCGCTCTTCTGGGGCAGGATAACCGACGACATGGGAAGGCTCAGGACACTCATACTCTTCTCGCTGCTCGCGACGTTCCCCATCCTCGCAGTGATGTACCTGCTCACGTCAATACCCGTCCTCGACGTCGCGTACGGAGCCTTTGCGTTCATCGCCACTGCCGCATCGCCCGCGATAAACATAATGGTCATGGGGCTCAGAAGGAATCCTTCCGTGCCCAGGTACTTCAGCGAGTACAGCATCTACGCGGCGTTCGGCACGATGGCCGCCTTCCTCGCAGGCTCGCTCATCTCTGCGGCTTACATAAAGTATTACCTGGCATTCCTTCTTGTCATGAACGTCTTTGCGTTCGTGTTCGCCGCGTGCCTCATAAACAAGAAATACGCTCAGAAACTGCACAAGGACAAGGCGAACGTGAAGCTGACGACGCTGCTGTTCGCCCCGCTCAACATGCTGAGCCACCTGCCCAACCTGCTCACGAGCATGGGACTGGCTAGGCAGATACACGAGACCGTGAACGTGAAGCGCGTCGATGGAACGAAGCTGCTCCTCGTCTCGATAGCTCTGATGAACCTCAGCATCTATCTGTTCAACACGTCGTACGTCCCGTACCTGAAGGGGTACGGCGTCTCGTACGGCCACATATTCGCAATAAACCTGTTCAACTCCATGGCCCAGCTGACCATCTACGCGTTCGTGCTCCTCATCCTCGTGAAAGTGGACCTCAAGAGGTACTACAGCTACTCCACGTTCCTCAGGAGCGTCTGCTACGCCGTGGCGATCATACCAATAATAACGCTCACAGGGGTCTTCTTCCTCAACACGCTGGCGTATGTCATAGGCGGATTCGCATACGCGCTGTGGAACGTCACGGCTTCTGTGATGCTATATGACCACATACGCGGAAAGAAGGAGGGGTTCTACGTCGGCGTCTGGGTCGCCGCCCTTGGCGCGTCATCCGTCATCGGGGCACTTGCATCAGGCCTTATCTCAGCGCACTTCGGTTACATGTGGACGTTCATTATAGGAATAGTTGTTAACGTGCTTGTGATGCTCACGTTCCTCAAGGCGAACGTGGACGCTTAGGGCTAGGCCTCTTTTCTGGCGCGTTCCAGGATCCCGCGCTCTTCGTCTGTCAGCACCTCCTCCTTGACGAACGCCTTCCTCTTCAGCACGAAGGCGAGCAGTTCGATTCTGGGTTCGTTGTGCGCCATGGTCGCTGCTATTATCTTCACTGGGTCGTCCATGCTTGACAGCTTTCTCGCGTCCTCTATCCACGCGTTGACCTGGTGGCTGTAGTGCATTAGCGTCGTGATCTCGGTCAGCGCCAAGAGGAACTTCTTGAGCTCCTCGATCCTGCCGACCGCGTAGGCGTCCAGCTCTCCGCTGGACTCCTTCTCGGTTATGTACATCGTGTACTTCTCGCGCATCTCGGACTCGTGCTCGAGGAGGTTGTTTATCACGAACATGTCCCTCTCGAGGTCTCCGGACTTGTCGGGTGTCGTGACGACGTTCCCCTTTATGTCGATCCTTCCTGCAGCTGCCTCTGCGTGCAGCGTGTCGACCGCTTCCAGTATGAGCTCCTCGCGGATCTTGTTGAGCATGTCCTCGCACTGCATCCACGCCGCTACGCTCATCCCCTTACCTCTGCCAGTTTGAGCGACCTCGTCACTATCGTGCTTAGGTTGGTGCTCTTCGATAGCTCCTTCATCTTCGCGAGGGGCGTCGCCGTGGCCGGGTTCTTCGCGTTTATCGAGCAGACGTCCTTGTACGGCTTTATCGACTCTTCGTACGTGCCGATGCTCCTCGCTATCCTTATTATCTCGTCCTTGTCGTAGCCTATGAGGGGCCTAAGTATCGGGACCTTTATGCCGTCCTGCTCGGCTGTCAGGTTCTGCAGGGTCTGCGACGCTACCTGCCCGAGGCTCTCCCCAGTTATTATGGCGCCGGCGCCCTCCTTCTTGGCTATCTTCTCGGCGAGCCTTAGCATGAACGCCTTCAGCAGGATGAGCTCGTACTTGCCCGCTTTCAGGGAGTGCCCCTGCAGGATGTACGATGGCACGTAGTACGTCTTCGCTGATGGATGGTACTCGGAGAGCATCGTTATCAGGCGTGGCACTTTCGAGCCGAGCGCCTCCTCCGCAGTCTGGTAAGCGTGCACGTGGACGTATATCGGCTCGATGCCGCGCTTCATCGCGTACCACGCGGCGACCGGAGAGTCTATGCCCCCTGAAAGCAGCACGACGCCGCGGCCGCTGCTCTTAACCGGAAGGCCTCCCTGCCCCTTCACCTTCTGGCACGATACGAACGCCGTGTCCTTGCCTATGCTTACGTACAGGTCTGTGGTGAAGCCGTGTGTCATCAGCTCGATACCCAGCGTTTTTGCTGCCTTCGATATGCTCTTTATAACGTCGATCGAATCGAAGCTCAGGCTCTTATCGGATCTGTGCGAGTTTATCCTGAGCTTCCGCTCAGCAGGCCCTAGCTTCTTGAGCAGTTTCTTCGACGTGGCGGTTATCGACCTTAGGTTTGGCTTGGTCGCATACGCTATCGCGAAGTTGCTTATCCCGAAGAGTCTCGAGAGCTTACGTCCTATGCCCTGCTCGTCCGAACCCTTTATGAACCGGAGTATGAGCCTGTCGTATTCCGGCTCGAGCGCGTACGCCTCGCCCTCCAGCTGCCTCTTCAGGTTGCTCTTCAGGAGCGCTATGTAATCGCCCCTGTTTCTGCCCCGCAGCCAGAGTTCGCCGAAGCGTACAACTAGTACCTTCTCTCCGTCGTCAAATTTCATAAGAGAGAATAAGGAAATCAAACAATAATAACCTTGCGGATTCGACGCGGCTGCTAGCCCGGACTACGGCACTGCGGGCGGGTTGAATGCTGCGCCGTTGCCCGAAGGCGTTGCCGGAGGAGGGTTGAATATCACGCCTGGCTGAGGCGGTGGAGTCGGACCCGTTGGCGTTCCGCCGCTAGATGCCTCCTCCCTATCCCTGCCCTCAAGGTTCATGAGGCCGTTTATCACAGTAAGGAGAACCGCGAACCCTATCGAGACCCCGCCGAACGTTGTCAGGAACCTCTCCATGTCGTAATTGTTAATCGCATATGCAACCCCAAGTGCCACTGCATCGACCGCGGTCATCGCCCACGAAACGACCACCGACAGCTGCAGGTTGTTCATGCCGAAAGGCCTGCGAGCGCTCGGCAGGGTGTCTGCCGCCACCTGTTCGTTCGCCGTCTGGTCGAGAGCCCTTATCCTGTCGATAGAGTATCCTGATTGAGTCTCGCCTGCGTGTATCCTTACGGTCGTCTCTGCGTGCGCGTTCTCGCGCCTGTGCGCCCATACCGCCCCTGCTATGAACACTGCAGAAAGTGCCCCGTCTACAATGAGGAATTCGGTCGCCAGCGTAGACCTGGCGCTCTGGAAGAAGTATGCAAGTGTGCCGATTGCGATCTCGGCGGTCAGCGCCACGCCTGCGAGATAGCCGAAGAGCTCCTTCAGCTCATGCGCCTCCTTCTCGCTCGTCTTCGCCGTCCTGAGGTTCCACAGGTAGTGCTCGTCGCTCGGCGACGTTATCGGATTGGCCACGCGCCTCTCCCTCTTGACGTCAAGTGTGAACTGCTCGCGTGCGTCGTGCACGAGATCCGGGTAGTACTCGCCGGTCCTTCCTGCATCCCTGGCCACTGCTTCCCTCTGCCTCCTCGCCTTCATGCCCTGCTTTATTGCGAATGCGTCAACGACCGCGCCGACGCCCATGACGCCTGCCCCTGCCGCGGTCAGGGCCAACGATGCGGTGTGCGAGACCGGCCTTATCTTGTCTGCAAGCTCCATCGCTATTCCGCTTGCCCAAGGGACCAGCGACGCCTCCCCCTTCCTTACTGCCTCCTTGCGCTCGTGGTATGCTATGACTAGACGCTCGACTAGCGAATTCCTGGTTACAACGGGTGCCGGTGCTCCTGCCATTAGTATCCCTTGGATAGTATATGATTTTGGTCATATTTAAAGATTAGGCATCCGTTCTGACGGGATGTGGAACAAAGAGTGGAAAATAAGCCTGTTTTGTGGCCCCCGTTAAGCCGGTCTACGCCGACGCCTTGATCTCCTTCTTGTTGGGCTTCCTGTTGTGGACAACGTTGTTCTTCAGGCACCTGTTCGAGCAGAAATACTTGATGTTGCCGTTCTTCCTGACATAGGCTATGCCAGTCCCCTTTTCGATGTCGGCATTGCACTGGGCGCATCTGGGCATGTCTTCACCTTGCCCTTATGGGCTTGTCCTCCCTGCTGGTGTCTGGCAGGCGGATCCGGTCGCCCTGCTTGACCCTGCCGGCGAGGTTCCTCCTTATGACGCGGCCCTTGTCCGGGCCCTCGAGTATCCTGCACATGACCTGCTTTATCTCGCCGTATATTCCCGTTCTGATCTTTCCGACCTCGACGATCTCTGCCAGGAAGCCGTCCAGCTGCTGCTCCCTCTGCTCCTTCTGCGGAGCCGCTGGCTGTTGCTGCTTCTCTTCTGGCATTTCTTATCACTGCTTTGCCGTCGCCTTCTTTTCCTTGGCCGGCTGCTGCGGCTTTGCCGCAGGCGCTGCCTGCTTCGACGCATCGGCCCTCTTCTGCGGCGCCTTGCCCGTGGTCTTTGTGACCACTTCGGTTATGAGCGCCTGTGCCTCGCCCGGCTTCTCGACCGCGATCGCGGCGCAAGTGACGCCGAGTCCCGCTGCCTTGCCGAGCTCTAGCCTTACCGGTACGTAGACGAATGGTATGGACTTCTGCTCGCACAGCGTCGGGAGGTGCATCACTACCTCTTCGGGTTCGACGTCTTCAGCGATAACGACGAGCGACGCGAGACCGCGTTCCACGCTCTTCGTCACTTCGTTGACGCCTTTTCTGACGACTCCGCTCTTCTTTGCGAGCCTCACCGCTTCCAGTGCCTTCTCAGACACCTCCTTTGGGGTTTCGAATTTCACGTAAGCCTTTGCCATATAGACACCTCTTTTCATTGGTGCACAATTAGTGCATTTATTGTGTCAGCATACATATAAAATACTATCAGTCGAGGAAATCCGTCGCTTTCGGCGGCTCTGGCGGCTGTCCCTTGCGCTGCCTTATCTCCTTCACAATCTTGTCCTGCAGGTCCTTCGGCACCTTCTCGAACCCGAAGTATTCTGGGTACCAGATGGCCCTTCCCATCGTCATGCTCCTGACGTCGTTCGAGAAGCCCTTTATGACCTCCGCGACAGGCATCTTCGCTATGACGGTTACCTGCCCGCCCTCCTGCTGGATCTCGATTATCTGCCCGCGCTTGCTCTGCAGGTAGCCGATTATGTCCGAAAGGTATTCCTGCGGGATGTTGATCGTGAACTTCTGCTTCGGCTCAAGGAGTACCACGCCTATCTGCAGCATTCCGGCGAATATCGGCCTCCTCATCGCTGGGATTATCTGCGCAGGGCCCCTGTGCACAGGGTCCTCGTGGATTGTGGCGTCCTTGATGAGCACTTTCACTCCGGTCACCTTCTCCCTTGCGAGAGGTCCGTCCGTGACAGCTTCCTCGAATCCATCTATGAGCAGCTCCATGACCTCGTTCAGGTACTGGACACCGTGTGATGCGTCTATGAGCACGTTGTTGCTGCAGATGTCCTCTAACCCTCGAGCCTCCTCTCTCGGCATGCCTGCCTTGACCAGGTCCTCGAGATACTGCTTGCCCTTCGGCCTGCCTTCCTTCAGCGTTCCTTCCTCTATGAGCTTGAGGACGCCCGGCTCGAGCGGCATGACGTCTATGTAGAATCGTGAGTGCTTGTTCGGCGCCTTTCCTTCGACGTCCTTCGCGACGCCCTCGATGGTCTCCCTGTAGACGACTATCGGTTCGCTGGTCGTTATGGGCACCTTGAATTCGTCCTTGACTTTCGTCTCTATGATTTCCAGGTGCAGCTCTCCCATTCCGCTGACCAGGTGCTCGCCGGTCTCCTGGTTGATCGTGACGACTATCGTCTGGTCCTCCTTCGAGAGTTCCCGCAGCGCCGAGATGAGCTTCATCGTATCCCTCGTGTCTTTGGCCTCTATCGCCTTCGTGACCACCGGCTGCGAATAGTGCTTTATCTGTTCGAACGGCTCTATCTTGTTCTCGCTTAGCGTATCGCCTATGGAAAGGTCCTTTAGGCCGACGAGCGCGACGATGTTTCCTGCCGATATCGAGTCGACAGGCACTCGGTCTGGTCCCATGTAGAGGCCGATCTGCTGGACCTTCTGCGTCTCTATCCTGCCGGAGACGTTCAGCTCTGTGCCCTTGACGACCGTTCCCGAGAAAACTCTCCCTATGGCCACCTCGCCCGCGTGCGGGTCGTAGTGGATCCCGAATATTATCATGTTGACCTTCGCCTTGGCATCGGCGTTCACCATCGCCTGGCCGTCCGGGCTGGTCAGGTCGCCGTGCCACAGCAGAGGTATCCTGTACTTCTGCGCCTCTCTCGGCGTCGGAAGGTGCTCTATGCACATCGAGAGGATCGCCTCGTCTATCGGCGCGACCTCCTGAAGCTTCTGCTCGTCGCCAGCTGCGGTGAGCTCGAATATCTGCTTGAAGTTGGTCTTGTACTTCTCCATTACCCTCTTCGATATCGCCCACTTCTTTACTGCGGAGCCGATGGCGACGCTGCCAGCCTCGACGCTGACCTGCCACTTCTCCGCGTATTCCTCTGGCGCGAACTGCGATATGAGGTGGTTGACGTTCTTTATGAGCTCCTGGAGCTTCTGGAACGTCTGTTCTGGGGTGAGCCTCAGCTCGGTGAGCAGCCTGTCAGATTTGTTGATGAACAGAACCGGCTTCGCCTTCTCCTTTAAGGCCTGCCTGAGCACGGTCTCTGTCTGCGGCATTATTCCCTCGACAGGGTCGACTACCAGCACTACCCCGTCAACGGCCCTCATCGATCGCGTAACGTGGCCTCCGAAGTCGACGTGGCCGGGGGTATCGATCAGGTTGATTATGTACTCGCGGTCCTTGTAGTTGAACGAGAGCGAGATGTCCGCCGACTTTATGGTCATCTTTCGCTCCTTCTCTATCGCCTCGTAGTTGGTGTAGAGCGCCTCTCCCGCCACCGCCTTGGAGATGATTCCAGAACGAGCGAGCAGCGAGTCGGTGAGCG
>JASHUB010000013.1 GCA_030040265.1 Microcaldota archaeon | reverse complement strand
GATGGACCTGACGCGGTTCCAGATAGACGTGTTCATGGCAACCTTCGACGTGCCGAAGGGCAGCACAGCAAGCTACAAGCAGATTGCCAAGAGGATCGGCAGGCCGAACGCCTACAGGGCTGTGGGCACCGCGCTGAAGAACAATCCTATGGCGCCGACCGTGCCTTGCCACAGGGTGATAAAGAGCGACGGCACGTTGGGTCGCTTTTCCTCGCCAGGAGGAACCTCAAAAAAGAGGCTAATACTCAAATCAGAGGGAGCTATCTAGGGATGAGCCCTTGGCTCATGTTCGGGATGAGACCGATATTGGGACTCAGGCCCCGAGAGATACCCGAACCGTTCCGGCGGCCAGCCTCCCTCGCCCTAGACAGACTCTCCCTTAGGCAGTCCAATCCACTCTTCGTAAGCTTCAGCGGCCTGTACTCCTCGCCCTTCTCCGTGAAGTCGAGCAGCCCCTCCTTCTTGAGCTTCTTGAGCGTGTACCAGACACCTGACTTGGAGAAGCCGTACTTCTCGTGCAGGAAGTCAACGAACGGAGTGGCGGACGTCATCTCGTCTAGGCCTATCTCCGAAAGTATGACCATGTCCTTGCTTACGCTTACGGACTTGGACTCCTCTCCTCTATACAATTGCAGCATGCGCATAGGAAACACCTCTTTGTTTTACGGACCGTTTCCTTTACGCACTCCACACCAGCGGGAGATTCGTGTCGATAGTCCTGCCATTGGGTGCGACTACCCTAGAGAACGAGCACATGTAATGTACACGCAGTCCCAATCGCATATCGAACACTTCTGTAATGAGAGTTGACCATGGCACCTATTTAAATCTTCTCTCCGAAATTCCTACGTTGATTTCATGCTTATTCCGACGATAAGGATAGGCATCCTTCTCGTCATAACGCTCGCCTATGCGCTGTTCGATGCGTTGAACAACAGGAACGTGCCGAACGCGTTCGCGTATGCGAGCGTGGTGGTAGGAATCGCGGTCCTGCTGGCCACTTACGGCACTACCGTGATTGCGGTAGGCGCTCTCATCGCAGCCGTTGTCGGAGCGCTCGGGTACGTCCTTTACAGGGTCGGCTTTCTGGGCGGTGGGGACGTCTTCGAGTTCGTTGCGATAATACTACTGCTGCCGCTGCAGCCTGCGCCCCTCCTCGGAGCGCTACCGCAGTTCAACCTGCCCTTCATACTCTCTGTGTTCATCTCCACCGGCATAGTCGTCCTCTGGGCCGTGCCGATCTACTACCTGCTGTTCGTAAAAGGCCGTGAGAAGACTTTCAGGATCCCACGACGGGCGGCCTTGTCGGCGATAGCGCTGCTGGCTGCGTACCTTCTCCTGTTCCTGGCGATAGACTTTGCGATCGGCTTCAATCCGACCGCCTTGGCGTTGATACTGCTCATCGCAGTGCCGAGTGCGCTGATGCTCGCGTTCCAGAAGCTGATAACGGCAAGGATGGTCGCTGACGTTTACCCGAGCGCTCTGGAGGATGGCGACATAATTGCTACGAACATGATGCAGGCAAAGGACCTGCGCTTCTTCGCCGGCAAGTCGAAGAGTTTCCAGCGGCTCGTGACCCCCAAACTGATGAAGGACCTGAAGGGCGTGAAGAGGAGACTGCCCGTCTACAAGAACGCGGTGCCGCTGGCGTTCTACACTTTCATAGGTGTGCTGATTGCGCTGGCGTTCGGGAACCTGCTGCTTTACGTTGTATTCTGAAGCACGGCGTGCCGTGAAACGATTATAAACCTTCCCAGACTTTAATTATTACTAATTCTCAGTGAGAAGGGGCTTACTGCCGACTATATTGATTGGGGATAAATATGGCTGCAACCTTTAGGGCTAGATACCAGACATTGGCGCAGGATAGGGGCACAGTACTTTGTGTAGGGCTTGACCCGGCACTGCCTTCGCAAAGGGGAGGAAAATCGATTCCTCAGCATTTCCTGGACGATGTCGGAGGGGATACCGTCTTGGCGAGACTGAACTTCTGCTTCGACATAGTGGACAAGACGCACCAGTTTGCCGTGGCGTTCAAGCCCAACCACCAGTATCTTCTGGGATTCGGTGCGCGGGAGTACAGAGCGCTGGCGGCGTACATCAAGAGCAAAGGGGTCTTGGCGGTACTCGATTGTAAGATCAATGACATCGGAGACACGGTTGACATCGGGCTTGCCCATTGGGCAGACTTCGGCTATGACGCAGTCACCTTCAACCCGTCCTTGGGCAACTTGGGAGCGGCAGTGACTACGGCTCATGGATTGAACGTCGCATTGCTAGTGCTCACTCTGACTTCGAATAAGGAGTCTCCGAGATGGCAGAGGCGCGTTGGGCAGGATGGCAGAGAGCAGTACGAATTGACTGCGGAAGAGGTCAAGCAGTTCGACGCAGACGGCTGTGTTATTGGAGCGACGGGGCACGTGACTGAGAAGGACGTAGGACGTGTTGTAGAACTTGCTGGGATTAAGGAAGATGGCAGAGTGCTTCTGGTGCCTGGTGTCGGAGAGCAAGGAGGGGATGCGGGCAAGTTCAAGGGCTGCAACCCGTTGGTCAATGTGAGCCGAGGAGTGATATACAATCCGGACCCGAAGGCGGAGGCCAAGAAGTACTCTGAGATGTTCGCGGACCTTACAAGGGCTTAGGATTGAAGCATATGCTGAACGAGTGATAACATGGCACAACTACAAAAGACTCTGCTGACGAAGGCGCAGCTGACAGACCACGAGGCGAGGGCTGACGCGCTCAGGAAGGTTGGAAGGAGCATCATTACAGGCTACGCTAGGAACGACATGGTGCTGTTCTGGGACAGAAATTACCCAGGTTTGCCGAGGCAGGCTGGAGACATGTTCAAGATGGCAGACGGATCGTTATCCCCAATTTATCTAACGCTCAGGGCACTACCCAGCGTGGAGGCAGATCCCAGATTGTATGATGTTCACGTGCCTCGGGCAGCACAGTTAATCCTTAGGGAGATAGGCGCGCTTGACGAGAAGGGCAGGCCGGTACCTAAAACAAAGGTCATTGGCCTTGCGATGGCAGGCATACCCCTTGTTGACGCCATAAGGTTGACAACAGGCATCCCGGCGCTTTATACAAGGAAGCTTCCGGATGACGTCAAGACCGAGGAAGACGTTGAGAAGTATCTCAAAGCGCACGGCGCACACGCTCTAGTCGAGGGAATAATAAAGGATGGAGACAGGATCATATTGTGGGACGACCTTGTTACCAAGTTCAAGAGCAAGCTTTTGGGCGGGGGCCAGGCTAAGCAGGAAGTCCTGAGAAGGGGCTTGAAGAACGTCACTATCGAGGACGTCTGCGTCTTGGTGGACAGGGAGCAGGGCGGCACTGCAGAAGCAGTGCAGCATGGATACAAGTTGCATGCCGTAGTGCCATTCAGGTCGAAAGGCCTTGGATGGCTGGAGCAGACCGGCACCATAACGTCCCTGGAGTCTAGAATAACCAGGGAGTACTTCGAGAACCCAACCTCGTTCCAGACTCCCGAGAAGATCGCTGAACTAAGGCAGATGGCCATCGACGCGCACCGGAGCGAGCCTGCCGAGCCAAGGCAGGTAGCGCCTGCAGATGAGCCGAGGGCCGTTGCGCCAGTCACACCGCAAGCGTGATGGCATGCCGACGATAGCCAACATATCCCTCGGAAAGATATTCAACTCTGGCGGAGACCAGACGGTCCAGGCAACGGTCAGGTCGTCCAGCGGGGTAGAAGCACAGGCTTCTGCGCCTAGCGGAAAGAGCACAGGAAAGGCAGAAGCGCCGCCGTTCCCGAAGGGGGGAA
>JASHUB010000012.1 GCA_030040265.1 Microcaldota archaeon | reverse complement strand
GCTCCACAGCAACGACACCAGGAACGGGATCAGGTCGATCAAAGGCGTCTTCAGCGAGATTGAGAAGCTGAGCGTGAACGTCCTATACATCGGCGCCCCGCACTATGAGCTCATCGCTGAAGACGACAGCTACCCGAAGGCGGAAGGGAAGATAAAAGAGGCCGAGAAGATCCTCGCCAACCACAGCAAAGAGTTCGCATACTCGATAAAGAACAACAAGGCGCAGTGATGGAGAGAACGAAGATACGCTACAAGAAGGCGGTCAAGCTCGCCAAACCAATCCTTCTAGTAGGGCTGCCAGGCATCGGAAACGTCGGCAGCCTGGTCGCGCGATACCTGAAGAAGGAACTCCGCGCAAAGAAGTTTGCAACGCTCTATTCGCCACACTTCCCACACCAGACTGTGATGATGAAGAACGGGAACATGCGGCTCGTCAGCAACAGGTTCTACTACTGGAAAAACACCATGAAAGGGAAGCGCGACATTCTGCTGCTTATCGGCGATGTGCAGGCGGCTTCGCCGGAGGGCCAATACGAGGTGAACGACGCGATAATAAGGTTCTTCAAACACATCGGCGGCGACACTGTCTACACCATAGGCGGATACAACGTCAGCAACCAATATGTGCAGAAGCCCCGCGTCTTCGGCGTGGCATCCGACAAGGAGACCCGCGCGTCGCTCGAAAGCAAGGAGATAATATTCGGACAGGCGTCAGGAATGATCTGGGGTTCTGCCGGGCTGTTGCCTGCGTTCGCAAAGATGTCAGGCATGCACTCTGCATGCATAATGGGCGAGACCGGGTTGCTCGAGATGGACGCGAACTCTGCAAAACGCGTCCTCGAAGTGATGTCCGGCGTCCTTGGGATGAAGGTCAACCTCGAAAATATCGACAAGATCAAGACCGAGACAGAAAAGATGCTCAAGAACCTGGAGGAGATGGCGAAGGGTCCGCAGGAAGGCGGCGAGCCGAAGCCTGCAGAAGGAATGACCTACATCAGATGACCTATTTCTTGCGATCTTAGTCTAGCCTGGTAGGACTTTGGCTTCCCAAGCCAACAACCCGGGTTCAAATCCCGGAGGTCGCATTTTAAAAGAATATAAACCTTGCACTCGCATTAGGAAGGGGATAGGGGGCAGAATGGAGATACCAGGATACCTGAAGGGCTTCCAGAAGGTTCTGTTCGAGGACGAAATAATAGAGTTTACCGCCAGGCAGAGGAGGATAGGCCCTGGCGGTTCCATATTCTCTCCTGGCGTCGTGGTCGCCACAAACAGGCGGCTCATCATAATCCACGACATGCTCCAGCTGCACATCCAGGAAGACGTCGACGTCATCCCGTACAACACGATAACCTACGTCAAGCTGCAACACAGCGTCATGTCCAGCACGATAATCATCGGCATCCTCGGGTTCACCGGCGCGAAGGAGCTCAATCCAGAGTCGAGCACCAGCATGATGCAGATTCCGGGGCTGAGATACGATGACGCGATGACGCTGGTCAGGATAACCGAGAAGATGCTAATCAAGAACCTCGAGCAGAGGCGGGTCACGGAGAACACAAGGCCTTCGGAGACGAAGGAAGTGGAGGTCAAGGCTGAGGTCCTGGTGCTCTGCAACACATGCCATGCAAGGAATCCTTCCAATGCGAAGTACTGCGTCAACTGTGGGGCCAAGTTATGATTTTCAACGGTGCACTGAATGGGTAAAGTTGTAAGCGTCGCAATAGGCGAAGCAAACCTTAGGATATCGCTGGCGGACACCGGCACCCAGAGCCTGAACACGGTCTACAAGGCGGCGACACACAAGACGAACGCAAAGTTCCTCAAGCAGATGTTCTCGGCGATAGACAAGCTCAAGAACTTCGAAGGGATAGGCGTCGCGTCTCCCGGACTGCTCAACGCCAGCAAGGGTATAATCCACAAGTCAAGGAACCTAGGTCTCGCAGACCTCAACATCGTCAAGATACTCGAAGACAGGTACAAGGTCCCAGTATTTCTGTCGAGCAGGGCCGTCGCGGGCGTCCTCGCGGAGCACCTGTTCGGTTCGGGGAAGGACTGCAGGCAGATGGCGTTCCTGACGTTCAGCACAGGCATAGAGTGTGGCGTAATACTCAACGGAAGGCTGCTTCTCGGGAAGGAGGGCAATGCGCACGAGATAGGCCACGCGATAATCGACGCAAACAGCTCTGTCCAGTGCGGCTGCGGCGGCAAGGGCCACTGGGAGGCATTCACATCCGGCAGCGGGATACCAGTATTCGCAAGGTACCTGCTCAACACGAAGTACGAGGACAAGAAGTCGTCGCTGCGCTCGGTGAAGGAGCTGCACCCGCAGGCGGTCTTCGACGCCGCTAAGAAGGACAAGGTGGCAGCTGGCATCGTGGCCGAGATAGGGAGGATCAATGCAATGGGGGCCGGCAACATGTCGAGCATATTCGACCTCGAGCTGATAACGGTGAGCGGCGGCGTGGCGCTCTACAACAAGGACGCGGTGCTGAACCCGATCGCCAAGGACATCGGCAAATACACGGTCAACAAGCCGCCAAAGGTCGTCATATCGAAGCTCGGGGAGAAGACCGTGCCGTACGGCGCCGTGGCCGACTTCATGTAGTTGTCGTAGGCCATCATTCGCTTTTTAAGCTTATCTTAGCAAAGCTTTTCTGTGCTCTTATGAATGGAAGAACAGGAAGACCGATCGCAGTCCTGCACGGCTGGAAGTGGACGCAGGAAATAACCACACCGGCAAACCCGCTCTCCGCGGCAACCAAAGTTGTCAGGCCTCCTGACAGGAATCCCGATTGTGGGATGCAGCTGCACCTGAAGCTTTGCGTGAGGGATTCGCCTCCGGTCAACATCGAGCTTATGCGCTTGGAAGGGGTCATGGCGGCACTGCGCCCAAGGATCCCGGCGGGCTCTGACGACAGCTGGGTCAACGGGACATGGGGTTAATCCCATCAGCGATTTAAACTTATTGCCACTTAATAGCGTCTAAACAACGGTGTCCGAATGGCGAAATTCGCGGAAAAAACGAATGTTGGTGTGGTAGGTGCAGGGGTCATAGGCAAAAGGGTGGCCGATGCGGTAGCGGTCCAGCCAGACATGCGACTCGCAG
>JASHUB010000011.1 GCA_030040265.1 Microcaldota archaeon | reverse complement strand
GTACTGTCGGAATGGGTGTTATCGGATACTTTGCAGAGTATGCGAATACAATCCCCATGTGGCTTCAGCAGGGACTAGTAGGAGAGACTGTGATTTACGCAGCCCTGGGGCTTACGCTTATTGGCTGTTTAAGTGTTAGTTCGGGTGGTACATGGATGACGGTCGGGTTTCTAAGGGAATCGAATGAAGAGGTGGCGAAACAAGAGCCACAAGTCCAAACCCAGAAGCCATGGACGATTCCTGCAAGGGTCGTTCGGCCGTTTTACATAGGACCAGTAGGGACCGACCTGACGGATAAATAGCTATCTTTAAATAGCTTTTTGTGCCTATACTTCTGAAAGGGCTTATGCCTATTTCTGGTTGTATGAAGATCACCATATCTGAGAATACGCCAACGGTGTTGCGCTTCAGGCTGAGCGACGCCAGCGTCAATGTCGCTAACGCGCTCAGGAGAATCGCCATAAACAGCGTTCAGTGCTTCGCCATCGACAAGGTGACGTTCTACGAGAACTCAAGCGCCATGTTCGACGAGTACATAGCGCACAGGCTCGGTCTTATCCCATTGGCAACGCCGAAGTCCTACGACGAGAAGGACGAGGCAGTGTTCTCGCTCGATGCGGAGGGCCCTGCGACGGTATATTCCAGGGACCTGAAGAGCAGCGACAAGAGCGTAAAGGTCGCAAACGATGACATTCCTATCATGAAGCTGGCGGATGGCCAGCGCCTCAAGTTTGACGGTAAGGCCGTGCTGGGCACGGGAATGAAGGGCTCGAAGTACCAGCCAGGGCTGGTCACGTACACGCAGAGCGAAGACGGAAAGCACTATGACTTCTACATTGAATCGTTCGGACAGATGAGCGCCAAGGAGATCCTTGAGCGCGCCCTCGCGGTGATGAACGACAGCATAAAGGATGTGCAGAAGGCCATAAAGAAGTGATGTTACCTGCGGGGGTGGCAGAGCCTGGTCAAATGCGCTGGATTGAGGTTCCAGTAGCTTTGTGCTTGCGTGAGTTCGAATCTCACCCCCCGCATTCGGTGAATGCATGCAGAGATGGATTGAAAAGACAACCGTAACGGACTGGGTGTCCAGGCTCAGCGAAGCGTCCAAGGGCAGCGAGAAGAACGCCGCCCTCGTGGAGCGCATCGCGGAGCTAGCGTCGAAGCCGAGAAGGCAGCGCGTGACGGTCAACCTCAACAAGCTCGACAGATATGTGAAGGAGAACGAGAACGTCATTGTTCCTGGCAAGGTGCTGGGAGTGGGGCGGGTCTCTAAGGGATTCAACCTTGCAGCTGTGGAGTTCTCCGGCAGCGCGGTGGAGAAGCTGAAGGGCTCCAAGTGCAAGATAGTCCCGGTCGAGGAAATGGTCAAGAAGGGATCTTTCAGGATAATCATATAGGTCATGTTCATGGAGAAGGAAGCGAAGCAGATAGTGGTCGACGGCAATTCGATGATAATGGGCAGGCTTGCGAGCCAGGTCGCGAAGATGCTCCTTAACGGGAACAGGGTCGTGGTGCTCAACGCCGAGAAGATGGTGGTGAGCGGCCACGTCAGGAGCAACGTCGACAACTGGAAGCAGCGCCTTGACCTCAAGGACAAGGCCAACCCGGAGCACTCGCCGTACTGGTCGAGGAGGCCGGACTACTTCGTGAAGCGCGTCATAAGAGGGATGCTTCCTTTCCAGCGCCCCAGGGGCAAGGAGGCGTTCAGGCAGCTGCGCGTCTACGCTGGCATTCCTGCGGAGTTCAAGGGCGCCAAGCTGCTGGACACCAAGACGAAGAGGCCGGATGAGATGTTCGAGGACTCGATGACAGTCAAGCAGCTCGTTGAGAAGCTGGGATACAGATCGTGATCATATGCCTAACGAAGACGCACTTGAAAACCTGAACAAGGAGCTGAGCACGCTCACCCCCGAGGGTGTCGCTGCCGCGGAGAAGGAGGCTGCGAAGAAGGCCGGAAAGACAGCCGCCGCCCCCAAGAAGAAGGTCGCAAAGAAGAAGCTGAAGGTCGTGCTGGCACGCGGCAAGAGGAAGAGGTCCATCGCTCGCGCGCGGCTGACCACGGGCAATGGAAGGATAACGGTCAACAACGTTGATGTCAACCTCATGAAGCCGAAGGAGGTCCGCGAGCTCATACTCGAGCCCGTGAGGCTCTCGAGCATCACTGAGGAGATAATCAGGGGCTCGGACGTCAAGATAGTGACGCACGGCGGCGGAGTGAGCGGGCAGGCGCAGGCCGCAAGGACGGCTCTTGCGCGTGTCATAGCGAACAGCACCCCGAACGAGTCGATAAAGAAGATGTACATGGACTACGACAGGACTCTGCTCGTGGACGATGTCCGCCTCGTGGAGCCGAAGAAGATGCTCGGGCCCAAGGCGAGGACGAGGTTCCAGAAGTCGTACAGATGATGGTGATTTGAATGATGGTACCTGTGAGATGTTTCTCCTGCGGGAAGGTCATTGCCGACAAGTGGGAAGAATACGACAAGCGCGTGAACAAGAACCACGAGGACGCCGGAAAGGTGCTCGAGGAGCTCGGGTTCACGAGGTACTGCTGCAAGCGCATGCTGCTCAGCCACGTCAACATCATAGACGAGGTAGCCGGTTACGGCAGGAAGTGAGCGGAAACGCTAAAAGAGGTTGGTTGCCAAGATAAGAGTTGTGGGGTTGTCGGCTAGCTTGGTTAGGCTTTGTGCCTAGGGCGCACAAGACCGGAGTTCAAATCTCCGCAACCCCAAATATGTAAGGTGTTATTGATGAGCGATGAATTCCTAACGGACCAGTCCGAGTACCTGGAGGTCGGAATACACATAGGCACGAAGACGAAGACTCCTGGCACGAAGAGGTTCGTCTACAAGGTGCGGGAGGACGGGCTTTACCTGCTGGACCTTGGCACGATCGACAAGAAGATAAGGATGGCGGCGAAGATGCTTGCCAGGTACGACCCTAAGGAGGTAGTGGTCACCGCTTCCAGAATATACGCTATCAGCGCCGCAGCGAAGTTCTGCGAGCTCACCGGCGCAAAGCTGATGAGCGGCAGGGTCATGCCAGGCGTGTTCACGAACCCGAACAGGGCAGACTTTGTCGAGCCCAGCGTACTGCTCATAGGGGACACGAGGAACGAGAGGCAGGCAATAAAGGAGGCCAGCAAGACCAACATACCGACAATCGCGCTCTGCGACACGGACAACTGGGTCAAGTACGTCGACCTGATCATACCGTGCAACAACAAGGGAAGGAGGTCGCTCGCTCTGATCTACTACCTGCTCGCGAGGGAGTTCCTGAAAGAGAAAGGCTTAATAAAGTCGAATGAAGAGTTCAAGCACAGCATCGCCGACTTCGAAGCGAAGGTCGAGATGAAGGCAAAGTGATGCTTGTACCACATCCGGTAAGCTGATGAAAGCCCAGGCCGCCCTTGACTTCATGACGTCATACGGCATGGCCCTCATAATTATCATCATAGCGATAGCCATCGTCTACAGGCTCGGAGTGCTGAACCCGAACCTGGTGCAGCCTTCGTGCACGTCCGTGCCAGGCTTCTCGTGCGGCCTCTACTTCATCAACACCAACGGCACGCTGACAGTCGACCTCATGCAGACCACTGGAGGCACCATAACCGTATTGGGCGCGGCCTGCTCGTCGGCGCAGAACAGCACGGGCAACAAGCCGGCGTTCGGCAACATCTACGTCACGAACAACGCGCTCTACTACCCGCGCGGGCAGAGCCCTGGTTCCGGGATAGAGATGTACAGCGGCGCGCAGCGTCAGTTCAACGTCACGTGCTACAACCCGACCGGGAGGGCTAGGAACAGCCTAGGCGCGGGATTCTTCGGGTACATCTGGCTGAACTATAGCGTTCCCGGTTATAGGAACACGACCCAGGAGGTCGCAAGCCTCACGGTGAGATACACCTGACTACCTCTTCTGCGCGAGTATGTAGAGGTGCCTGTCCCATTTCGGCACGGGACCGCGCTCGGCCTTCTTCCAAAGGATCCTGAACCCGGCACTGCGGATGAGTTCCAGGTTCTTCTTCTGCCCGTAGTGGCTCCAGTACATCGGTGCGCCAAGCCAGTCACTCCCTATGTCGGGTTCAGGTTTGGACGCGTAGAGGCCCATCGAGATGAGAAGATATCCGCCGGGCCCGAGCACGGCGTTGAAGCTTTTCAGGACCTGGAGATGATAGCGCTTCGGAACGTGTATTATGGCGTAGAAGCAGGTTATCGCATCGAAGGACGCCTTTGGGAATCTCAGCCTGCGCATGTCCATCCTGTAGAACCTGGCCTTCGGGACGTCCTTTTTCGCCAGCTTTAGCATGTTTGATGAGATGTCCGTGCCCACCACAGAAAATCCCGCTTTGACGAGTATCTTGGTTGTGTAGCCATTCCCACATCCTGCATCGAGGACCTTTGCCCCGGCTTTGAGGCGCTTCGACAGATCGAACACCATGTTCCTGGAAAAACCGTGCTCATCGGTCCGCTCGGCTGCGTAGGCTTTGTAGATCTTGTTGTAACCCCTTTCCACCAGGCGCACTTCCTTCTCGCTCTCCACGGATAAAACTTGACTATAAGGATTAATACCTTATCGTTTCAATATTCCTGTCAGGTGATTTCCTGCCGAAGTTCTACATCACTACACCTATTTACTATGTCAACGACAAGCCCCACATAGGGCACTCCTACACCACGATAGCCGCGGACGTGCTCGCAAGATGGCACAGGCTCAAGGGCGAGGACGTCTTCTTCCTAACGGGCACGGACGAGCACGGGGAGAAGATAGAGACCGCGGCGAAGGCTGCGGGCAAGGAGCCCAGAGAATTCTGCAACGAGATAGTCAAGACGTTCAAGAGCGCGTGGGAGAAGCTTGACATCTCCTATGACTACTTCATAAGGACCAGCGACAAGAGCCACGAGGAGGCGGTGGGGAAGTTCATCGAACTTATCAACAAGTCCGGCGATATATACAAGGGGTTCTACGAGGGCTGGTACTGCGTCTCCGACGAATCGTTCTGGACCGAGCTTCAGCTCAAAGACGGCAAGTGCCCTGAATGCGGAAGGCCCGTCAAGAAGGTGAAGGAGGAGTCTTACTTCTTCAAGCTGTCCAAGTACCAGGACAGGCTGCTTAAGCATTACAAGGAGCACCCGGAGTTCCTCTCGCCTAAGTTCAGGTCGAAGGAGATCATAAACAGGGTAAAGGACGGACTCAAGGACCTCAGCCTGACAAGGACGACGATAAAGTGGGGCGTGCCGTTCCCGATGGACAAGACGCACACCGTCTACGTCTGGGCTGACGCGCTCTTCAACTACGTCAGCGCGCTAGACTGGCCTAACGGCAAGAAGTTCAAGGAGTTCTGGCCTGCGGACGTGCACCTCATGGCCAAAGAGATAAACTGGTTCCATGCAGTCATATGGCCGGCGCTCCTGTTCTCAGCTGGCATAGAGCCTCCGAAGATGATATTCTCGCATGGCTGGTGGACCGTTGACGGAAAGAAGATGTCCAAGAGCCTTGGCAACTTCGTTGACCCGCTCTTGATGATACAGAAGTACGGCGTGGACCCATTCAGGTATGCGCTCCTCAGGGAAATGCCGTTCGGAGACGACGGGGACTTCTCCGAGAAGTCGATGGTGACGCGGCTGAACAACGAACTCGCCGCCGAACTGGGCAACCTGATCAACAGGTCAGTGACCCTGGCAGAGAGATTCGAAGGAAAGATAACCGGTAAGCCTGAGCTCGAACAGGCGTTGAACATAGAACGCCTCGACCTCCTCATGGAGAAGCTTGACCTGTTCGGCGCGCTCAACGAAATCTTCTCGTTCGTCAAGGCGACCAACAAGTACGTTAACGACACCGCGCCGTGGAAGCTGAGCGGAGAGAAACTCGGCAACGTGCTCTACAATATGCTCGAGGCATCCCGGATAATAAGCATCCTTGTTAGGCCGTTCATGCCGGAGACGTCTGCAAAGATAGATGCGCAGCTGGGCGTCAAGCCTGGGACTCTGGCGGACTGCAAGTTCGGCGATTTCAAGGGCAAGCCGAAGAAGGGAGATGTCATCTTCAAGAAGGTAGCCTGAAGCGCGATTCCACTATTACGCAAGTTGGGATAAGTTCTTATATCTACCCTGGGCTATATTTTTCTACTCTTGGGGAGCACAAATTATACGTCGTAGGGAGGGACTTTTTTGGACGAGATTGCACTGCAGAATTATGAGGGAAAATTCGTAGACTTCTTCAACGCCTACTATATCGACCGCATCAACGAGATGTACATCGGCTACCCGAAGCGGAGGAGCGTTCTCGTTGACGTGAAGGACCTTGAGAAGTTCGATGCGGAGCTCGCGACTGAGCTGATCAATGCACCGGATGACATAATAAAGTGCGCAAACAGCGCCCTTACGCGGCTGAATCCTAACACGAACGCCAAGGAGCCGGTCTACGCCAGGTTCTTCGGCGTTGACCTGACCACGCCGCTCATCCAGGAGGTCGGCTCGGAGTACATAGGCAAGATGCTTACCCTTGACTCGCTCGTGGTGAAGAGGTCAGAGATAACTCCGAAGGTCAGCATAGGCACGTTCGCCTGCACATTCTGCGGCACCACGGTCAGGGTCAAGATAGACAAGGACAACGTCCCAGAGATCTGCCCGCAGTGCAAGAGAAGGTCTATGAAGCAGACCAGCACAGAGTCGGAGTTCGTGAACTTCCAGAAGATAGCCGTGCAGGATCCTCTCGAACGGCTGCGCGGAAGCACTCCGACATGGCAGCTCGAAGTATGGCTTGAGGACGACCTGATCAACTCCACGATACCTGGAGACAGGATCGACATAACAGGAGTCCTCAGGATAAGGCCTAGGAGGACCTCCAGGGGCAAGGAGGAGAAGACCCTTTTCACGATGTTCCTCGAGGCAGTCTCGCTCAAGGCGAAGCAGAAGGAGTTCGCCGAGCTAGAGATATCCGAGGAGGAGGAGAAGGCCATAAAGGAACTGGCCAAGGATCCGCACGTGTTCGACAAGATAGCGCAGTCCATCGCGCCATCGATTTATGGTTATCCGGAGATAAAGAAGGCCCTCGCCCTCCAGCTGTTCGGAGGC
This sequence comes from Microcaldota archaeon, assembly GCA_030040265.1. Taxonomy (GTDB): domain Archaea; phylum Micrarchaeota; class Micrarchaeia; order Micrarchaeales; family CABMGC01; genus JAKAWC01. The sequence continues at coordinate 8,652 of JASHUB010000011.1, read as the reverse complement.
ACTCCGGAGAAGAGGCTGGTTGACGGAGGGGCGATAAGGAGCGACATACACATGCTGCTGATTGGAGACCCTGGAAGCGCCAAGACAAGGCTTTTGCAGGCCATGGCAAGGCTCGTGCCTAAGGGAATATACGTGAGCGGCAAGTCCGTGACCGGCGCAGGGCTTACGGCCAGCGCGGAGAGGGATGAGTTCTCAGAGGGCGGCTGGACCCTGAAGGCAGGAGCACTTGTGCTTGGCTCTGGAGGGACGGTCGCGATCGACGAATTTGACAAGATAGGCCAGGATGACAAGTCGGCAATGCTCGAGGCGCTCGAATCGCAGACCATAAGCGTGGCGAAGGCAGGAATAGTCGCGACGTTCCATGCGAAGACCTCGGTCCTCGCTGCGGCGAACCCGAAGTTCGGGCGGTTCGACCCGAACAGCTACCCTGCAGAGCAGTTCGACGTGTCGCCAGCGCTCATATCCAGGTTCGACCTGGTCTTCCCGATAAAGGACATACTTGATGAGGAGCAGGACAAGAAGGTCGCCAGGCACATACTGGTCCAGCACGAGGCTGCTGGGGCGCAGGTCGCTGAGATCGCAGAGTATGAGCAGGTGCAGCAGCCGCCGATACAGCCGGAGCTGCTCAGGAAGTACGTTGCTTATGCAAAGAAGAACGTGAAGCCGAGGCTGACGCAGGAGGCGAGCGCGAAGATACAGAGCTACTACGTAGACCTGAGGAAGGTCGGCGCGCAGAAGGGAGCCGTCGCCACGACTCCGAGGCAGATCGAAGGTCTGGTCAGGCTTGCCGAGGCGAGCGCGAAGTCGAGGCTTGCCACCAAGATAGAACTGACTGACGCTGATCTTTCCATATACCTGGTCGAGTTCATGCTGCAGACCCTCGCGGTCGACAGGAGCGGGAGAAGGGACATAGACGCGCTCATAACTGGAATGCCTAAAGAGAAGGTCACGAAGATAAACACGCTCATCACCATCATCAAGAAGCTCGAGGCCGAGGACCAGCAGTACCACTCTGCAAGGCTTGTGGACATACTCGAGCAGGCGGAATCCGGTGGGATAGACAGGGCCACGGCAACCAGGTACATAGGCGAACTCGAGAGGAGCGGTGACATTTATAGCCCTAAGCCTGGAATAATAAAAGTTGTGAAGAGAGAAGAGGAAGTGTGACCCGGTGTCGTATTGGAGAGGCGGATAGAGCTTAGGCAATTGGTCAACATATTTGCCTTGTTCATGATAGTCCAGTTCTTGGGGATGCTCCTGCTGATAGCGGTGATACTGCCCACGCAGGCGCCGATACTGATCGAGAGCGTGAGCGAGCCCGGGACAATCATCAACGTGCTGTGGCTCATCACCTACCTCATGATAATCAACATCGTAGTCTTCATGTTCTTCAGCAAGTACAAGGGCGACCTCCTCTTCAAGTTCCTCGACCTCTACATCATCATCGTGCCAACGTTCTTCCTGTTCCTGTTCATATTCGGCTCGCTGTTCACCGCACCGTCTGACCTCTACTTCGATGCAGCCGCTGCGCTGGCCGTCGGGATCGCGCTCGCTGCGGCGAAGCACAAGATGCAGAAACTGCGCAACTTCGCTGTCATAATAGCATCGGTGAGCATAGGCGTGGTGCTCGGCTACATACTGCCGTTCTGGGGAGCCTACATACTGATGCTCGCGATAGCGGTCTACGACTATGTTGCTGTGTTCGTCACCAAGCACATGGTGGCCCTGGCGAAGGTTGCGGCGAACAGGAACCTGTCCCTGTTCATAGGCTCTGCGGACGTGGAGGCGATCCCGAAGAGCTACCTGAGCCGCGAGGACCAGAATGAGATAAAGAAGACGTTCAAGATGAGCGAGATAAAGAACCCGCAGTTGCGGGACATCGTGAAGGAGGGCTCGCTGCCTGTCGTGTCGCAGATCCTTCTTGGAGGAGGAGACCTCGGAGTCCCGCTCATGATGGCAGCTAGCGCTTACACAACGTACCTGTCATTCTTCCTGACAAGCATGATAATAGTCGGCGCGGCCTTCGGCCTGTTGCTGACCATGTACATTGCAAAACGCTACAAAGTCGCGCTTCCGGCGATACCGCCGCTGTTCTTCGCGATCAGCCTTGCGTCAGCTGCGGCATTCGCAATCACGGGAGTGATTAACTGGCAGGTCAAGGCGGCGGCGATCATCGGGATAATATTCATCATACCGATGTACATCGCGCTCAGGAACAAGGGTTAGAAGACGCCGAACTTCTTTGACTGCTTCCCTGACCGAAGTTCCCTGAATTTTTCTATGAGCTCGCGCTCCTCTCTTGAAAGGGACTTGGGGATCTCGACATCCACTATCGCTACCTCGTTGCCGATGTAGCTTCCCTTCTTTATCCCCTCGCCCTTTATGGTTATGCGGTCGCCCGGCTGCGTGCCGGCATCTATTTTGACCCGCTTCTCGCCGCTGAGGGTCGGCACTGCGACCTCTCCGCCGAGTATCGATGTGTAGAATGGGACCTTCACGTCAGTCACTATGTCCGAACCTTCCCTCCTGAAGAATTTGTGCTTCTGGACGTGGACCTCCACGTACAGGTCTCCTGAGCCGTCCTTCCCGAAGTCGCCCTTTCCTTTGTACATCAGGCGCTCTCCCGAGTCTATGCCAGGAGGTATCGCGACCGTCACGCGTTCGTCCTGGATGGTGCCGCCCTTTCCGCTGCACGTCCTGCATTTCTTATCGTAATACTCGCCCTCGCCGCTGCACTTGTCGCACGGAGACACTGTCTGCATCCTGCCGAACATTGTGTTCCTGACGGTTGCTATCCTCCCTGACCCGCCACACTTGTCGCACTTGATCAGCTTGGCGCCTGGCTCGCCGCCTGCGCCTTCGCAGTGTTTGCATCTGGCGAAGTGCTTCATGCTGACCTCTTTCTCCGTGCCTTTGGCAGCGTCCTCGAGGCTTATGTCCATGCGGTAAAGTATGCTCTGCCCTATGTCCCTGCCCTGCATGCCGCCGAACATGCCTCCGAATAGGTCCTCGCCTCCGAAACCGAAGTTCAGGTTCACTCCCATGTCCCTGAAGATCTTCTCGAAGTCGAAGTTCCTGAATATCTCCTCCTCGCTGTACCTGTTCTGGAACGACTCCGGGCCGAAGGAGTCGTACTGCTTCCTCTTCTGAGGATCGCTCAGAACGGCGTAGGCAGCGTTGACCTCCTTGAAGCGCTCCTCGTTCTTTTTCTTCTCCTCTATGGACTTGTCAACGTTCTTGTCGGGATGGTACTTGAGGGCCAGGTTCCTGTACGCCTCCTTGATCTGCTCCTGCGTAGCGTTCTTCTGAACCCCGAGCGTTTCGTAGTAGTCCTTTGCCATTTGAATTACTCATTACGTTGAGTCTCCGCCGTTCGGCCCTTCGTCTGGGCCTGGACCCGGGCCCGGGTTGCCTTGCTGCCCGCCCTGCCCGTACATGTTGCCACCAATCTCCTGAAGGACGCGGCTAAGCTCGCCCGCCTTGTCCTTGATATTATCGTAGTCCTGCTTCTTCAGCGCGGCTTCCAGATCCTTCTTCGCGCTCTCTATCTTCTCTGCGACGTCCTTCGGTATCTTTTCCTTGTAGTCGCGGAGGGCCTTGTCAGTAGCGTAGAGCAGCGATTCCGCATTGTTCTTCGTCTCGGCGTGTTCCAGGTTTGATTTGTCCTCCTCGGCGTGCATCTCAGCCTCCTTGGTCTTCTTCTCGATGTCGTCCTTGCTCATCTTGTTAGGGGCGACCACCTTCATGCTCTGCTCCTTATTGGTCGCTTTGTCTTTTGCCGTGACGTGCAGTATTCCGTTTGCATCGATGTCGAATGTGACTTCAACCTGCGGCACTCCACGCGGCGCTGGCGGTATGCCCGTGAGCTGGAACTGCCCGAGCTCGACATTGTCCTTGGCCATCGAACGTTCTCCCTGAAGTATGTGGATGTCTACGCTAGGCTGGCTGTCCGCTGCAGTTGTGAACACCTGAGACTTCTTTATCGGGATCGTGGTGTTTTTGTCGATTATCTTTGTCATGACCCCTCCGAGCGTCTCGAGGCCGAGCGAGAGCGGAGTGACGTCCAGCAGGACTATGTCCTTGACCTCTCCGGTCAGGACGCCTGCCTGTATGGCTGCGCCGAACGCCACGCACTCCATCGGATCTACGCCGCGCTCCGCTTTCTTGCCCAGGAGCTGCTCGACATACCTCTGGACTATGGGCATCCTTGTGGGGCCGCCGACCAGTATGACCTTGTCAACGTCCTTCGGCTCCATCTTGGCGTCCTTCAGGGCGGTCATCACCGGCTTGGTCGTCCTCTCTACTATCGGGACGACTATCTCTTCCAGCTTGGCCCTGGTGAACGAGTATGTGAAGTGGATGGGTGACTTGTTCGCGTCCATTGTCAGGAAAGGCAGGTTTATCTCGGTCGTCAGCGTGGTTGAGAGCTCGATCTTCGCCTTCTCGGCAGCCTCCCTGAGTCGCTGCATGGCCTGCTTGTCCTTGTCTATCGTGACGCCGAACTGCTTCTTCACTTCATCGAGCAGAAATGCTGTTATGGCGTTGTCCATGTCCGTGCCTCCCAGCTGCGTGTCTCCGTTGGTCGACTTGACCTCGAAGACGCCCTTGCCGAACTCCATGATGGTGACGTCGAGCGTGCCGCCTCCGAAGTCGTACACCAGGATCTTCATCTCCTTGGTCAGCTTGTCAACTCCGTAGGCAAGCGATGCCGCGGTCGGCTCGTTGACCAGCCTCACGACTTCTAGACCTGCAATCTGGCCTGCGTCCTTCGTGGCCTGTCTCTGGTTGTCGTTGAAGTATGCCGGCACGGTTATGACTGCCTTAGTGACCTCCTCGCCGAGGAACGCCTCTGCATCCCTCTTTATCTTCTGCAGAAGGATGGCGGAAAGCTCCTGCGGGGTGTAGTCCTTGCCCATTATCTTGTACTTGAAGTCAGTTCCCATCTTCCTCTTGAATGTGGTGACAGTGCCTTCTGGGTTGGCGATTGCCTGCCTCTTGGCAGATTCTCCTACGAGGCGCTGCCCGTCTTTGGTGAACGCTACGTAGCTCGGGAAGGATTTTCCGTAAAGAGATGTTCCTTCGCTGCTGGGTATCAAAACAGGTCTTCCGCCTTCCAGTACGGCTGCCGCGCTGTTCGATGTGCCTAGGTCTATTCCTATTATCTTCATTTTTTCACCTATTGTTTACCGACATCTGCCTTGCCGCTTGAGACAATAACAGATGCTGGCCTAATCATTATTCCGTTAAGAGTGTATCCTTTCCTGACGACTTCTACAATCTCTCCGTCTTTCTTGTCGCTTTCCCTTGTCAGTATGACCTCGTGCTTGAACGGGTCCGCTTTTCCCTTGGCCTCGATCTCTTCGAGGCCCTGGCTCTTCAGCGCGTCGAGGAAGTTCGAGTAAACCATCTCGACGCCCTTCGCGTGTTCCGCTTCTTTTCCCATCGCCTGGAGCGCGAGCTCGAACTCGTCGAGGGTCGGCAGGAGCTTTCTCATGAACTCCACCTTCCCGACATTCTTCGCGTTGTCCAGGTCCTTCGCGACCCGTTTCTTGTAATTGTCAAACTCTGCGGCTAGCCTTAGCAGGCGGTCCTTCAGCTCCGCCGTCTCAGGAATTGCTTCCGCAGGAGCGGCTTCCTTGGGCGGCTCACTTTCTGGCTTGCCGTTTTTCCCGTTTTTCTTTTCCTCTGACATGGACTTCCCTCATCTCCTCATCCAGCTTTTCTGCAAACTGGAGGAGCCTGTTGAATTCATTGATCATGTCCGACTGGAGCTCGCGTATCGTGCTCTCCATGTCCTCGGCGCGCAGCTGGTACTTCCTTCCTTTCCGGATCACCAGGCCGGTCGCTATGAACCTGTTGAGGTGGTATATAACCGTGCTCCTAGGTATGTCGAACTCCTTGAACAGCTCCTTGCTCGTGACTCCGTCGCCGGCTATGCTCTTGCTCACTATGTCCTTGAACAGCTCCGGCTCGGGCTGGTTTTCCCTGGTCGCCAGGTCGAATACCTGGCAGAACCAGTCGGTCAGCTCGTCTACGTTCTCCTTGGCGGGCTTCGCCTTTGTCCTTATGACGATCTTCTCCTCCCTGGGCATGAGTGTGTTAGGAACTAACTGATATATAAATATTTGCTTATTTTCAAGAAAAAGTTGAATATTTTATATTTATACTGATTTTTTCAAAGGAGATGCCTTGCCTCCTGTGGAGTAGAACATGTCGACCATCTGAGGGATTATCCTTGCCTTGCCGTAGTCGGCGAGGGTGTTCTTGCTTATCTCTTTCTTCATCTTGAGGTAAGCGCTCTTGTCGGACTTCCAGCGGCCGTAGTATTCGAGTACTTGGGCTGCGAACGCTTCGGTGTCGAACGGCTTGATCAGCTTCCCATTCACGTCATACCGTGATATCACGTCCTGGCAGCCTCTCACGTCGAATGTTATTGATGGTATGCCGTAGCTCTGTGCGTCTAGAAGGACCTGTGGCAGACCTTCCCATCTCGAAGTCATCAGGAAGAGGCTTCCGTTCAGGTACTCTTTGGCGAGCGTCGCGTCGTCAACGAAGCCAAGCCACTTGACGTCCTGCGAGCCGGCCTGCATCTCCTTTATCCTTGCCTCGTTCTCCGGATCTCCGGACCCGATTATGTGGAACTCGAGCTGGTTCTGGCCCTGCAGCGCGGTGTTGACCCGCGCGATTACATCCAGGAGCAGGTCGATGCCCTTCTGCCTGACAAGCCTGCTTATGTAAAGGACGTTGAACCTGTCCTTATCTATCGAGACGGTTGCATCCTCCTCGCGCAGGAATATCTTAACGTCGAATATCCTGCAGCTGGGGTAGTCCCTTGAGAGCGTGTCGTGGTCCTCCTTGTTTATGACGTGGAAGTTTCCGACGCTGTCGAGCACCTTCTTTACTTTTCCCTTCATGAACGCGACGTAGAGCGGGTTCCTGCCTGCGTACAGGTTCTTCGAGAGGTAGCTGTTGTGGAATGCGAATATGCTCTTGGCCCTGTTGCCCTTCGTGGCTTCGAGTATCGAATAGTAGAGGACCTGGGGGCTGATCGTTGTGATGTATATCGCGTCTGAAGCCGCGGCTATCTCGCTGACCCGCTTCCTGCTGCTCCCAGTAGGGAACATTGCTACGCCAGCGATGTTGATGGAATCGAGGTAGACCACCTCCGGGAAGTGGGGGTACTCCTTCTTCAGCTCATCGAGCGTCTTCCGCTTCTTCCCGCCGACGTTCGACATCACCAGCGTGAAGTCGATGTAGTCCTTGGTGAGCTGCGCTACGTTCAGTATCCAGCGCTCGGCTCCCCCGAAACCCTGTATGTCGCCGACGAATACGGCCACCTTTAGTTTCCTCTCGGGTTGCATGCACTCGATAGGAATAGTGCCAGATAAGAATTTAAGTGTGCCGTGGAGGGAGGGCCTGCAGGTCTCAGCCGCGTTTCACTTTTCCGTGGGTGTTTGAGAGTTCCCCTGCAGCCTGTATCGCGAGCACGTTGGCCTCTGACACGAGGCATGCTGCTGCAATCACTTCGGCGAACGCGAGCCTTGTCCTGCCGTCAGTGTCCTTCTCGCCGTAAAGTCCAATAAGCTTGAGCAGCTCCTTCTGCGTCTCTCTTGCGGTGCCACCACCATAAGTGCCTACCTCAATCGAGGGGAGCGTGCACGAAATGTAAAGGTCATCGTTGATTGTGCCTACGTCTGTTATCGCCTGCGCTCCCTCGACCACCTGCGCCGGATCCTGGCCGAAGGCGATGTACATACCGGCGAGAGTGTTGGCGACGTGGGCGTTGAATCCGTGGGATCCTGCGGCAGCCGATCCAATCAGGTTCTTCGCCTTGTTAAGGTCTGCTATCCGCTCTGGCTCAGCCCTGAACTTCTCGAGCACGATGTTGCGTGGGATGGTCATATCAGCTACCAGTGACACTCCCCTGCCCTCTATCATGTTTATCTGCGCAGGCTTCTTGTCCGAGCACATGTTTCCGGATTCACTAAGTATGGATGCGTGGATGCCAAGCGGGCCGGACTTTGACACGATGGCCTCCGCTGACGCCTTCGCTGCAATTGTCAGCATGTTCATTCCCATCGCCGCGCCGGTGGTTGCCTTGAACCTCAGGTGTACGTCCCTGCCTACGGCGTAAGGCCTGACCTCAACCAGTTTTCCGTGTTTTGTGGATTTGGAGAACGCCACTCTTACCACACCGAATCCATCGTCACTGCGCACCCAGGACACCAGTTTCTTTGCCTCTTTGACGTTCGAGACGCGAACCAGCACATCTCTGGTCATTCCGTCGTTTGTCACCGCCACGTTGACGCCTCCAGCAGCATTGGCAACGTTTATCCCGCGGGAGAGTCCTGCGACAAGCCTGCCCTCGGTTGTCGCGAGGATTATCGGATATGTTCCTTTCGCATTCTCACCGTTTACCCTCAGGTCCCCAGCGTAACCCAGCGGCACCTGAACGGCGCCTATAGGATTCTCGATGTTCCTTCCAAGCGCATCTGACATGTCCATGGTGCTGGAACCGACGTGCTGCAGCCTGGACTTGAACCGCATCTCCAGGTAGGCGCGCCTCAGCCTCGCGGCCTCGCCCGCATCGTTCGTGAGCTGTTCGAGCTCGTGGAGCTTGACCTTGCCTACCTCGAGCTTCTTCAGCACAGA
>JASHUB010000010.1 GCA_030040265.1 Microcaldota archaeon | reverse complement strand
ATGACGCCTATCGCCACCTCTATGTCAGGCATGAGCTCCTCTATGCTGTCCGCCTGCACGGTGTACATCTCGCCCAGCTCTGCGCCGGCCACCTTCGCTATCCTCTCGTACTTCGAGTCCGATGCACGGGTGACTGCAAGGACGTGCTCTCCGGCCCCGGAGGACTGCGCCTTCGAGATGTCGAAGAGCTCCGAGGTGACCTCCACCCCTCCCCCAGCGATCTTCGCGACAGCATCGCGCTGCAGCTTCTCGTTCTCTTTTTCAAGCTCGTTTCTGTCCTTGAACTTGACCGCATCAAAGTATCCGACAAGGCCCTGCTGCACATCGCCGCTCACCTTGAGGCTCTTGTCCCTGGCGCCGGCAACGACCTTCATCGCGCCGCAGTCGGTGTGCACGACAATGTGTATGCGCCTTATGCTGTGGCTGTTGAGTATGTAGCGGACTGACCTGGCAATCGAGCCGACGTTGCCTCCCGCATTCCTCAGGAAGACGGTCTTGCCGTCGTTGAGCGTGTCGAGGTACCTGTTCAGTCTCCTATCCATGCAAGCTATCACAAGTCGGTCCATGATATCACGGTTCTGCCCTGTTGATCATCCTCGGGAACGGTATCGCGTCCCTGATGTGATCGAGGTTGAGTATCCACTTTATCGTCCTTTCTGTTCCAAGCCCGAACCCGCTGTGCGGCACGGCGCCGTACCGCGCGGTGTCCATGTACCACTCATAGTTCTTCGGGTTGAGCCCTAATTCCTTTATGCGCTTGTGGAGCGTAGCGTAGTCGGAGATGCGTTCGCTGCCTCCTATTATCTCGCCGTGTCCGTGCGGAGCCTGCAGGTCCGCGTTCAGCACGAACTCCGGATCATCAGGATCCGGACGCATGTAAAACGATTTGATCTTGATCGGCCACTTCGATATGAAAATGGGCTTGTCCTCCTTCTCGGTGAGCACCTTCTCATCCTCCGCGCCTATGTCATCCAGCCATTCCTTCTTCTGCCCGTGCTTCTTCAGGTAGTCCAGCGCATCCTTGTAGGTCATGCGCTTGAACGGCGGCTTCACTACCTCAAGGGTCTTCTTGTCGACGCCCAGCGCCTCGAGCAGCGGCTGCTGCTCCTTCGCCACCTTCTGGCAGATGTACGAGACGAGGTCCTCCTGAAGCTTCATGTTGTCGTCACACGAATAGTATGCCATCTCCGCTTCCAGATGCCAGTACTCCGCAAGGTGCTTCGTAGTCCTCGACTTCTCTGCCCTGAACGATGGGACGAGGTCGTAGACCTTCTCCAGTGAAGGCATCATCGCCTCAAGGTATAGCTGAGATGACTGCGTCAGGTATGCCTTCGTGCCGAAGAAGTCCGTCTCGAACATGTCGCTTCCTGACTCGCCTCCTGCCTTGGTAAGTATCGGCGGTGTGACCTCCCAGAACTCCCGCTCCGCGAAGAAGTCCCTTATGTACCTGAAGACGAGTGCCCTCACCTTCATTATGTTCATCATCTTCTGGCTCCTCAGCCACAGATGGCGCTTGTCCAGAAGAAGCTCTGTGCTCTGGTATTCGGTTATCGGGAAAGGTTCTGCGATGCCTACGTTCTCGAACTTCTCGACAGAGAGTTCATAGCCAGTCGGCGCCCTCTTGTCCTCCTTCACTTTCCCGGTCACTATGACGCTGGACTCGATTGTCGTATCGCTGGCGGCCTTCCACGATGTTGCGTCCACGGCGTCTTTCTTGGTCGCAGTCTGCAGGATGCCGGTGCTGTCCCTGATTATTATGAATGCCAGGCCCCCGCTCTCCCGTTTCCTGTGGACCCAACCCCTGAGGGTGACGGTCGTGCCCAGTTTCTTGATTGCTTCTGACACATGGCTAAACTGAACCATAGGATTACCGAGAATAGTATAGTCTTGAAAGCCAAGAATAATATACCTTATCTCTCAGCAGGCAAGGATATTATACCTTGCCTGCGATGTCATAACGGAGGAGTGGAATGGCCGAAGACCCTGAGTTGGTAAAGAGGTACAACAAGCTCTACCTCGACGTCATAATGAGGTACAGGGACCACATAGAGGAGAGCGAGCACATGCACCTCGCTGAGTTGCCCAAGCTCGTAACCCCTGATGACGAGGTGGTCGCGGCGGAGGCGAAGAACATAACCTCGAAGCTCCCGACTTACAGGTACGATGACAACTTCCCCGATGCTGCCAAGCTGGCATACGAGTACGTGCGCGACCGCATCGTGCAGGCTTCGCTGCCGATCCAGTTCTGGCTGACCCCCAAGCAGACGATAAGCGACGGGGCCGGCGATGTCTTCGACAAAGCCGTCCTGCTCTGCAGCCTGCTCATAGCCATGGGCAACAAGTCCACGCGCATCATAGTCCGTACAAGGGACGACGCGGAAGACCTGAAGTTCGTGGTCTATTCAGAGTACAAGAACAGGATACTAGCGATAGATATGCAGGGCGGCTACCACGAGTACGCCAACAAGGACGATATGCTCAACATCCTGGGCATAAAGGACGGCGGAGACATAAACGCGTACGAGTTCAACGACAAGATGTACACCAACCTTCCTTAGCCCTGGACATTTCGCTAAGAACTCTTTTAAAGAGCGAAAACAATATATTATTGTGATAGTATGCCAATGTCTGCAAAAGCGGCGGGAAGAGTGGTGGAAAGCCTCGGCATACGCCATGACCAGGCTGTAAACGACACCAGCATCACAAGAATAGAGTTCACGGGTCTCCTGAGGCGCAGACAAGTGTTCGTAGCAGGCGGCAAGATGTTCGTGACCAAAGCCTCTCCCTTTACGATTAACGAGGTCGTGGTCACAGGCTCTGGCGTCGACTCGTTCATCCACGCATGCGGCGAAGAGAAGTCGAACCTTCCGGCACTCCTGAAGGAGCTCGGGAGGGACATGGTCGAGAATCCGAGAAACTACGTAGTGCGCCTGCCACAGCTGCACATCTTCAACTAAGGCATATCCCATTTTAGATGGTGTAAGCGCCTGCGAGCTCAACGACAAGATGTACACCAACCTGCCGTAGAACGGCAAAGCATTTGGTGTTCTGAACGTTTCTGAGACAATGTTTTTAAATCCCAAAAAGAAACCCTAATCCAGTGACCGACATGACAAACACGATGACAAGACTCGCAGGATCGATGACCACCATAGACGTAGGCACGTTTTCACTGAGAGAAGCGGCCCAAGCGGTGCAAAGGATAGGGAGCCGCGCGACGCCCAGCTTCGCAAGGCACTTTGGCTGGCATGAGGGCTCGACATGGCTCACCCAAGGGGTGCTAGCCTATAGGAATCTCAGAGTCGATGAGGATGCCGGCAAGCTTGAAGTTTCAGTGGTCGGGAGCACGCTCGTGCACGGCAGGGTCCAGCATGCCGCGACCATATCCGGCCCTAAGGTTGATGAGTTCATAGCAGCGTTCAAGCGCGCGTGCAGGGAGGGCCTAATGCATCCCGAAGAGCGGTATTCACGTGCAGCGGCTCTGCTGCGCGCTCTCGGCAGGGACATGGGCGCAGACCCCGCAGCATTCACAGTTACCGGTGCGAGCGGCAAGTTCACGCAGACCTGCGATGCAAGCTTCGATTCCCGCTGGCAGGGAAACTGGGCCTGATCAGCGCCTGCTTGTACAGAATATCGGTTTGAGCGTGTAAACATGTCTCCGACAAGAGGACCCGCAGCAACCCCCCGCTGGATCGAGCCTCCAATAATGCGCACGATGCCCCTCAAGGAAGTCGCACGCACGCTCGGCAAGATGCCATATTCACACCACTGGAACTTCAACAGCGATCCCACATCGAACAGCATGGCAATCACCTTCGCCGTTGGCATGCTACATTGGAGAGGGCTGAACGTCTCGCGATCCCACGTATTCGAGGTGTCGGTCCTCGGCCCGGTGCTCACGCCAAGAATGAGGAGCGACGGCGTGATACACCCGCAGGTGACAGTGACAGTCGGCGGAAGCATGATAAGAACGTTCATAGATGAGCTCAGGCGCACTGGAGATGTCGGAACTGACCTGCACCTGGCCGCGATGTACGACGCCATAAGGGCTGACATGAAAGTGAATCCCGGTTCCTACGTCGTCCATGGAAAGACCCACGGCTGCTACATGTTTGCCAGCGCGCTGCCCGCTGGGGTAGAGTATCGGTACGTGCCCTATCCGTAAGACTAGACTCCTAGAAAATGAGAGCGGATACTGGCTTCAGCGCCTGTTCTTCTTGAACCTGGCCCGTGTGAGCTTCCTTACTCTGTTGATGCCCTTAGTGTTCCGGTGATGCCTTCCTATCTTCCTTCTCTTGTTCTTCAAGCCCAAGTGCTTCTGCATAAACATACCCTTAGCGCAGGTTATATCTCCGGATGAATTATAATACCTTTCGATGCTAGGCGCTCGCCACTATCATTATGCCTGCGAACGTGAGGAACAGGCCGGCTATCAAAGGGAGATATGTCAGAGACAGGAAGAACGCGGTGAAGATTATGACCCAGACGAGCTCGAAGTTCGTCAGGATGTTCACCTCGTCCAGGTACTTCAGCCTCGCCTTCCTCACAACCATGAAGGCGTACTCCTCCAGCAGGTAGGCGATCACCACCGCGACGCCGACCAGTATGGCTAGGGACATCTCGAGCCATGTTATCGAGGCTGCATGCGCATAACCTCCAAACGCAAGGCCATAGCCGAGTATGACGGCCAGCGCAGTCGCGCTGGTCACTGGCGTGCTCTTCATCGGGCTGATCCCTGCGAACAGCACCCGATAGGCGAAATAGTAGCCAACGGTGTACAGCACCATCACGACAACGGCCAGCTCTATCGTGGTGTACGACGCGGCCCAGCTGCCGCCGTATAGCCCATACACCTGCAGCACGAAACCGACCAATGCGACCGCCGTGCCGAGGACATAGCGAGGCTTCATCTTCTGCTTCGCAAGCCACGCCAGTATGAACGCGAAAGGTATGAGCGCGCACATCTGTATCGAGGTGACCAGTGGGTAGCTGCTGCCTCCCAGGAGGCTGAAGAATATTATCGTGCCGAAGCCGTAGAAGACGCCTGCGACAGCGGCGTAGGGCAGAAAATGCTTCTCGCGCTCGGTGTAGCCTTTCCCTTTGGCCCTGAGATAAAAGAACGCCACGGCCAGGCTAAGAATGAGCACGCTTATCTCCGCGACTGTCGTGTATCCGACATAGTTGGCCTTGCCGAGCGAGTCGACCTTGTCGATCAGCAGCGACCAGAGCGCCCAGGTGAACGACGAGAGTATCGCCAAGACAGACGCAAGTTTTATCCTTGGCACTACATCCAGCCTCCAATGCCCTTCTGGCCGGCCTTGCCCTTCGCGCTGACCAGCTTGTCTGCGAACTTGTCTATGCGCTCGTTAGAGAACCCGTGCTCGTCGCACATGAAGCGCACGATCTTCTCCTTGTTGGGCTTCGCCGATGCGACGAGCTTCTCGAAGTCAGATTCCTTCATCGCGCTCACCTCTGGTTCTGTGAAGACCTTCTCGACCTCGTCAGGATCGACGTCGAACTCCGCGTCGTACTTCTGCTTGATGTACGACTCGATGTCCTTCAGCGTACGCTGCTCCTTGACGATCTTCAGCGCCGTCTTCGGGCCCACCCCTTTTATTCCGCTGTTGAAGTCAGTGCCGATGAGCATTCCCAGCCAGATGAGCTGCTTCAGGTCTATGTCCATGGCGGAGAGCAGCTTCTTCAGCTCGATCCGCTCTATGTTGACGTCAACGTAAACGTTCTTCTTCGGCAGCTTCCTCCTCCCGGTTACCGTCAGGTTCCTTATCACGAGCTCCGAGCCGAACAGGAATGAGTCGTAGTCCTGGCTCGCGCACGCATAGACCATCCCTTTCCTGGCGAGCCACGCGGCCTGCGCCTCTCCCTCGCTGGGCGCCTGCACAACCGGTATGCCCATGTATCCTAACAGTTCCTTCGCGCTGTCGATTATCTCCTGGTTTATCTTTGTGCTCTTCATCGCGTAGGCGCGCGCCTCCTCTGCCATGCCCTCTGCCTTCGCCTTCTCCCACTCCGCTTCCGCAGCCTTCCTCTGTTCCATCCTTGCAGCCAATGTCCTCTGCTTCAGCGCAGGCGGAAGTCCGTCGAACACGAATATCGGGGCGACTTCGTACTCAAGCACGTTTATTACGCGGTAGAATAGGCCAGAGAGGTGGCTCGTGACCCTCCCTTTCGAGTCCTGCAGCGGCGTGCCATCCGGTCCCCTGATGATCGAAAGGAACTGGTATATCGTGTTGAATGCGTCGACCGCAAGCCTCCTGCCCCTGAGGTCATCGAGCTCTATCTCCTCCTTTACGTCGGAGACGAAGCTCCCGATGGCGACTGCCGCTCACTCACCTTCTTCATTCTTCTTGCCCTTGCGGTCCTTCGCCTTCGTGAATGCCGCGTCGCCTAGCGTTATCGGACCGCTCTTCCCTGTGGGCATGGCCGAGTTGACAGGCGCTGCCTTGGACGTCAGCTTTATCCCAAGCTCCTTCTCCAGCTTCTTGGTCAGCGTGACGGATGGCAGGGTCCGCTGTTCCTCCACCCTGAGCATCGTGGACTCCTTCTCGTTGATCCGTTCGGCCAGCACCTTGAGCGGCAGACCAAGCTTCTCCCTGCCTTTCCTGATGAGCGTGCCGTAGTTGTCGACCACCTCGTCCTCTTCCACGACGTTGCTCTTGAGGCTGTAGCTGTCCTTTTTGCCAGCGCCCTTTCCGCCCAGGTCTATCTTGCCGATAATCTTCTTTCCGGCAGCGCAGTTGTCGCATACCATGACCCGTGCGCCCTCCAGTTCAATCAGAAAAAGCGTAGATGCTGGTCTCCCGCAGATTTCACACTCCTCCATGCAATCACTACAATAGTATATCGTGCGATAAGGATATAAATGGAGTCTTCACAGGATATGCATGGCTGACAAAAAAGCAACCCCCAGCCAAAGCATTCTGTTCGAGTACCACACGGTCGTCACCGCTGCGGTCGCTGTGCTGATATTCGTAGGGCTGGCATACCTATATCTGGCGCATCTCAGCGCCCTGATAAGATGGGGGGCTGCGATAATACTTCTCATAGGTTCCGGAGAGTTCATCGCCAGGATAAACAAGAGGCCGTCGTTCATAGGCATGTACATGCTCGGCGGCACTCGCGGGATAACGCTGGTCGACAACCTGTCCAAGAAGAACACAGGTTTCTGGAAGTTCATGGCAGACTGGGGGCTCGTCCTGGGATTCGGGTTGCTCTCATATCCCTTGTTCAAGGACTACGTGTCGAAGAAGGCGTACGTGACCGGGATCGCTACGATACTCGTCATCCTGTTCCTGGTGTACCCCTATCTGGGGCTCACGCTGAGCTTCCTCAACCTCCCGCAGATAACATCGAGGATCCCGACGCCGCCTCCGGGGACTACGTTCCAGTACAGCCTGACTCCAGTCGGAGGTGCGATATACGGCCTCGCAGTGGTCGGCGGTTTCACCCTTTTCACGATCGCTGGCATAGCGTACAACGGGTTCTCGGTGCTTTACACTACTGTGGTAACTTCATATCAGGTTGTGGTCCAGCACGTGGTCAATACCACTGCGCTTTCCGAGCAGATCCCAGGCATCGCCCCGCTCATCCCGGGGATAACGATACCGCTCTTCGCCGGCATACTGGCCCTAGCGCTCATCTTGATAATCCATGAGTTCTCGCACGGCGTGCTCGCCAGGATAGCCAAGATAAAGATCAGGCAGATCGGTCTTGTCCTCTTCGGCATAATCCCGGCAGGCGCGTTCGTGGAACCGAACGAGGCAGCGGTCAAGAAGCTTAGCGAACGCGACCAGAACAGGATATTCATCGCCGGAGTCTCTTCAAACATGCTGGCCGCTCTGTTCTTCTTCGTACTCTTCGTGATATTCTACTTCTACATCATCCCTCCTGCGATAATGCTGACTTCAAAGGTGATAGTCGTAGCGACAGTGGCAAACTCGCCGGCGTCAGGCGTCATACCTCTCAATTCCACCATCCTGGCATGGAACAACTACCCGATCAAGAACGTCTCAAGCTTCAAGGTCGCAACGATCAACGACACCCCATATGCCAACATCTCGATACTGACAAACAAGGGCCTGTTCAGGCTGAGGGCCAATGCAACCGGCAAGGTCGGCGTCTACGTGGAAGAGGTCGTATCGCAGACGCCAAGGACGCCTGGCAACGGCTACAAAATCGTCAACTTCATATACGAGTTCATATCGCTCTCGTTCCTCCTCAACTTCCTTGTCGGCATAGTCAACATGCTACCGCTCCCCGGCCTTGACGGATGGAGGATCTACAAGACGAAGCTTAAGGACTCGAGATGGCTTGGCGCGATAGTGGCGTTCATAATATTCCTGATCCTGCTCAACCTGATACCTTGGCTGTTCGTGTAGCAGCTACCAGGGGACCTTCTTTATGTTGAGCTTGTACGCGCCGATGTTCGTGGCCCTGTGAAGGACTCCTGTAAGGATGACTATGAAGATTATGCCCGGGATCCCGGGCAGGTTGCCGAGGAACGCTGCAAAGAGGAATGCGAATATCAGGAACATGTAGGCGTCCAGCAGGAAGGTGCTCTCTCCGGTCCTGACGCCTCTCCTTCTCTTCACGAAGCTCGCCAGAAGGTCGCCGACATGCGTGCCTATGCTAGAAAGGACGCCCACAGCGAACAGTATCGGTATGAAGTGGCCCTCAACCGCCGCGACTATGAATCCGCATGCGAGCCCGCCGACCAGGCCCCTCCACGTCTTGTTCGCGCCGAACAGCGGCTTGCCCATGAACTTCCTCCCGCCGTCTATCGGGGCCGCGACGCTCTTGAAGATGTAGTTGCCGCCGAACAGTACGGGCAGCCCGTTGGCAGCGTAGGCCGGCAGGATGTATAGTATCGGATAGATTATGACGCTGTAAAGAATCGCATAGAAGGACATCCTATCACTTGACGATCTTGCCCTCGGCCGCTTTCCTGGATCCGCCTCCCTTGAAGGAATTGCCCAGCTTGCTCTTCGCGAAGTCTATCGCCCCTGTCTTCGAGTGGTCGCCTGCGATGCACACAACCTCTCCCTCCTTGTTCTTCAGCATGATCACGCTCTCCCTGTTCACCTCGGCGACGAGGCTGGCTATCCTCCTGAGCATCTCCCTTGGCAGGTTCAGCTCCATGTCAACATGCGTGTCTGGCTTTATTGACTTCGCAACGTAATCGGCGACGATGTCCTTGTACTGGTCGTTCTTTTTGTACATCCCCCTGAGCTCGTCCTGCTCCCTCAGCACCGCCTCGTGCACCCTTAGTCTGTCGACGTTCAGCTCCTTCGCGCTTGTGTCCAGCTCGTTGTGCTCCTTCCTGAAGTAGTCGAGCGCAGACGGCCCAGCGACAAATTCTATCCTGTCGATCCCATCGTGCGGCCTCGATGTGTCTATTATCTTGACCAGCCCAAGGATGCTCTCCTGCCTTATCGCGTGCAGGCCTCCGCACGCCTCCGCGTCTATGGTCTTGCCGTCCATCGACTCGATTGCTATTATGCGCATCTTCTTTGCAGGCACTCCGTGTCCCTGGTATATCGCGAATCCATACTTGCCTTCGGCCTGGCCGCGCTCCATCTCGTACACGTTCACCTTTATGCCGTTCGTTATCCAAGTGTTGACCTGGTCCTCAAGCGCCTTCACTTCCTCGGCCGTGAGCTTGTCATAGTGGGCTATGTCGATGTGCGCCCTGTCCTCATACTTCCTCGCGCCCTCCTGCCATGCGTACTTGCCAAGCAGCTTCCTTGCCGCCGCGCTTATCAGGTGCGTGGCGGTGTGATGGGCGATCAGCCTCCTCCTGCGCGCCACGTTGACCACCGCCCTCACGGTGCTGCCGGTCTTGACGTCCGCCTTGCCGGACTCGTGCTCCGCAAGGACGTGGACTATGACATCGTCGACCTTCTGGACGTCCACCACCTCCGCACCATCTATCTTGCCGGTGTCCGGGTCCTGGCCGCCGCCCTCCGGATAGAACGGTGTCTTGTCCAGCACGACGTACCTTCCCTTTGTCAGAAGGACTTTCGCGTTGGCTTCAGCCTCGAAGTCGTAGTACAACTGCTTCGTAGGCGCGATGCCCTCCGGCAGGTCTATGTCCAGCTTCTTCGGTTTCTCCTTCTTCGCGTAGTCCCCTTCGACTATGCTTCCATATGCGTTCTCAGGGAGTTTGACCTCCTTGCCCTTCTCCCTCGCGATCTCCACTATGAACTCCGGCGTGATGCCGTTGCTTTCGTACAGAGTCCGAAGCTGCTTCTCCTCAACACCGGCGCCCTTCGCCAGCAGTGCTTCAACTGTCTTGCGGCCGTTCTCCTTGTTCCGGATGTACCGCTCCTTCTCAACATTGACAACTTTGTTGAATATGTCCAGGCTGCCTGACAGCTCAGGGAATATCGGCTTCAGGTCAGCCGCGACAAGCTCCGAGATATACTCCATCCCGAAGCCGAGCTTGTACCTCTCGATGAAGTCCAGCGACCTCCTGAGTATGATCCTGAGGTTGTACCCTCCGCCGACGTTCGATGGCAGCGCGCCGTCTGTCACTGCAAAGAGCAGCGTCCTTGTGTGGTCGAGTATGGCGTAGACCGCCTGCATCGGCTTTACCTTCGTCTCGTAGTCCTTCTGCGACAGCCCGACCTGCTTTATAAGCTGCTGCTCCTTCTCCTTAACGTTCTTGACCTCGTCAACGTTCAGCTCTCCTGCAACCGCGGCGAACTTCCTGAAAGCTTTGGAATCAAAATCGAAGTCGAGCTTCTTCTTCAGCTTCTCGAGCACGTTGTGGAACACCGCCTCGTACGCTGTGTCGAAGCCGGTCATGTACCAGAGGCCTCTGTCGAACCCCCAGCCGACATCCACCACCTTGCCGTCCAG
>JASHUB010000009.1 GCA_030040265.1 Microcaldota archaeon | reverse complement strand
ATGCTGTACCCGTTTGCGATTATGCTTATCGGTGCGAGGTACGTAGCCGCGGGCACGAACACGTGTATTATGTCGTACACGATGACAGTGTTCAATACCGTGAAGCCCTGCGCAAGTCCGATTATCGGAGTCAACACGACTGGAGACGCAACAACGGAATAGAGCAGGAACGCCTTGAACTTGCCCAGGTTCTCGAGCCCGAACAGCAGCGTGACGATCGCTGTCAGCCCTATCGGGAGCAGCAGGAGGTCGAGCCTCAGGCCCACGAACTCGAACGAGGACGCATACCAGACGGCGACTACGTCGAACAGATAAGCCGCGCCGATCATCGCGCCGGCGATTATGTCGCGCTTCCCGACATTCGGCCACACGTCGCTCTTCATCGTGAAGAACGCGAATATCGGGAGCATCAGCATGGGCACGACAACGTAGGTCGTTGCGTTGGTGTCCTGCACCGAGAGCGACGTCACGCTGAACGCGTTAGCGAGCAGCGCGATCGTGAATATTATCAAGAGTGCAGTGGCGATCCTCTTATCATATCTTATGCAATCACCAAAAGTCCTCAGCCGAAATGGGCATCATCACGCTTCAGCAGTTACTCTTATCTTCATCGGACAGTAATATTCCATAATGAGCATATATAAAGGTGCTTGCAGAATCTAATTCATGCCCCTGAAAAAGTTCAGGTATCTCCCCCACACCGCCGACATAGCGTTCGTCGGATACGGCAGGAGCTTCGGAGAGGCGATTGAGAACTCGGTTCTCGCCATGCTCAACGTGCGCTTCGATCTGAAGAAACTAGGCAAGGATGGCGGTAGGGAGGGAAGTTTGCGCATAAGCGAGAAAGCCGACTCGAAGGAAAACGCTGCTTGGTATGTCTTGCAGGCCGTCCTGTCAAAGGTCGACGCAAGTTCACTCATGGCCTACAAGTTCGATGAGGTGAAAGTCACAGGATCTTCTGGGGCTGTAAAGGTGTCAGGAGTCCTGCGCTTCAAGAAGACGAAGAAGGATTACACTCAGATGGACGTCAAGGCGGTGACGCCGCACGACTTCACAGTCAAGCACGGCAAAGCGTGGAGCATAAGGGTCGTTATCGACATCTAGTCTTGTGGATGCCCGCCATCCTCCCCAAACCACTGTGCTCTGGCACTTCTGGCCTCCTCTGCGCCGGCGCTGACGCCACCGGATCAGGCATCCCTGGCACTCTCCTTCCCTCGGATAATCTGTTGCTGAACTCTATGATCAGCACCGTAGTCCAGACGCGCTGCATCCTAACCACCAGCTCGTTTATGTCTTTCGCCACGAAGATGCCGGGCCTCTGCCTGAGCCCGCGCATGAACTCCTCCGCTTTGCGCTGCTGCTCCCTGCCATCACGCGCATTCATGGCACCACCGTCAGATACCTGGCAATACTCGTCGTACACATCGCGGATCCCGTACTTTATTCCCTCAGCATCCCATATCTTCCGCAGTTCTTCTTCGCTCACATCGGAGAACAGCACCAGCCTGAAGAACGGATAGGCTCGCTTTAATGCGAGTATCTTTTCAACGTACTTTGACGGATCCTTGCCCCGCCTGCCCCTCCTTGTGAAGTACTCCGCACTCTTGGCCTCGCCCAAGAACTGGTTCCCCTCGCTGTCGAACGCAGTGAACGTGACGTCAGGAACGTACTTCCTGCTGACGCCAGGAAGCCTGTACGATTCGTGCTCGTGCTTCGGATCCCTCTTCACCGCGGCGAGGAGGGCCTTGCTCATGTCCAATCCTTGCTCAGGCAGCGCTTCAAGGTTGTCGTCGGGTATCGGCAGGATGCAGAGCTTCGGAACGGGGATCAGCCCGTCGCCGCTGCCTTCAAACAGCCCCTTGTAAACATCCACCTCCAGCATTGTCGGCCAGTAGGGATCGCGGTTGCCGGACCGCTGCATGCGCTTGATCTGCCTTTTGCTCGGGAGCATCTTACCCTTCTTAATGGCGTACTGCGTAAGAGCTTGAGGGTTATCGAATGTCCTTGTGGTCTCAGGATGAGAGAGGTGTGCGACCTCGCGGAAGATGGGAACGGTGGAGGATCCTAGTCCACCAACAGTGAAGTCCCACTGTGGTGCGCTTACGACATCGTCGCCGGATGCCGATCGCATATAATATAGTTTGCGCAGTTAGATTTAAAAAGCGTTGACACTTCCACTATTTATTGCAATACCGGAATGCTGTCGATGCGCTTCTCAGCCGCCGTTTCCGCCTGTCGTGACCTTTGCGGGCGCCCCGACAGACTCGACATTTGCCGGCGTCGCAGGGCCATCGCGCCGCGCTGTCGCCAGTGTCGCGTCAGGCGCTGCCGCCGCCAGAGGCGTTGCTACGGGCTGCGCGGTGCTCCTGCCGTCATTGCGCGTCGATTGTTGCTCTCTGAGCGACCTGATGGTGCCGAGCGCCCCGGCAAGCCTTAGGGCAACGACAGGGTCTGTTTCTCCCAGGCGCGTCAGCTCCGTCTCGCATTGCGCCAATGCCTCGGTCAGTCTCCTTTCCCCATCCTGGGTCGTTCTAAGCCACAGGTCTGCATTCTCCGCGAGCCTTCGCCTCTCGTCTTTTATCACGTCGTGCTCTTGGTCTATTCCTGCAAGTTTGGCGAGATCCTGTTCGTGCTTCGCCTCCCATGCTTGGAGCCTTTCCATTCTGCCACCTAGGTCCGCCAGTTCTGTGTCCAAGGTCCTCCTCGTCACGGCATTTTCCAATTCCTTACCTTCGGCGGCACGCATCCTCGCAGTTGCAGCCGTCTCCTTCGCCAGCGCTTCCTGTTCGCGCAGTCCGGCATCGGCTTCCCTCTGCGCGACTACGCCGTCGCGCTCACCGAGTTCCTTCGCCCTTTGGGCATGCTCCTCCGCTTTTGCCGCGTTTGACTTTCCAAGAGCCTGTGCGCTCTCTAGCTCTTCGCGCGCCCTCTCCCTGGCGACCCTTGCGTCCTCCAATATGCCCGGAAGCCGCGCGTCGCCATCTTCAAGCATCCTAAGAAGCGTATCAAGGGTCAGGTCTCCCGGAGTGTCTATCCCGGCGTGCTTCGCGACAACCACTCTCGCCCGTTGCAGCGCACCTGTCAGAAGCAGTTTCTTTTCGTCGAGCGTGGCCTGCGTTGCCGCATTTTTCTGTTCGGTTGCCGCTGCCCTTGCGGCTTGCGCAGCAACCGCCTTCTCCCTCTTCGCGAGCGCCGCTTTCTCCAACTCGGATGGTTTTTCCAATATCTTGCGCAGCCTCTTCGCGACATCGTCCGTCGGGACCTGTTCCGGCTTGCCTTCCCTCGCCAGCTCCTCCTTGCTGAGCAGCGTTATGCCCGCTGCGCTCGCCAGGTCGATAAGCTCCTTTCTTCTCCTCTCGTCTGCCGCCTTCTTGCCGCTCAAGTCCATAAACGTCACTCTCCCAGTGCCGACTGTTACAATCAGGCTTAGTGGCTCCCCCTTCTTAAAGCTTGTTGTGTGTTTTGTCTTTTTGGATAAAGGATAAGCATGTGGCCGAGAAGGAAGGCGCCGTGAACGCCGGAAGGTAACTCATGCCGTTATATTTTGGTCACATATTACCTTCAATATTATATGGCGCATCTCTGATATAAACGTCTTTCCATTGGGTTCTACTCGAGACGCAGTTTCACGCCCAGCTTCCTCGACAGGTTCTCGAGGTCCTGCGCGACATAGTAGAAGGCCATCCAGGCCCATATACCCCAGCGCCTTAGGCCCTCCCGCTTCACCCTCTCGACGGCCGCCCTGTTGTTCCGCGGCTCCCTCCCGAAAAAGAGTTTACCGAAGACCTCCGCAGACCAGACGTCTATCGGGAATCCGCCGTGCGGGTTGATTATGTCTGCGGAGTAGTCCCCGACTCCCGGGAGTTCGAGGAGCGTCTCCTTCGCCTTCTCGGGTTCCATCCGCTCCAGGTCCTCGATGCTCGGGAAGCTCTCGGTGTCCAGCTTCTTGGCTAGCCTGACTATGCTCTTCGCCCTGTAGCCGAGGTTGCAGTCCTTCGCGAGCTTCTTCGCATCCACCACAGCGAGCGTGTGCGGCAGGGGCCACACTCTCACCTTTCTGCCGTCGAACTCGGCGACCTCGCCATACTTCTTCATCATGGCGTCCATCATCTGGTTGCTCCGCTTTATGTTCGCCATCTGCAGGCATATCGCGAGCAGCGTTATGTCGAAGACGCTGCCCGAATCGGTGTCGTGCAGCCCGTAGAGGTCGTCAACAACGTGCTTCAGGATCTTGTCCTTCCGCGCCGCCGCATAGAAGGCGCGGAGGTCCTGGCCCATGCCCAGCTTGCCGTATAGCGCGTCCTTTATCCGCTGCACCATCCCTGCATCGAGTCCAATCCTGGTGAAGACCGTCACCGAGACCTTCGGCCTGTCCGTCGTCCCGAGCGACCTCAGCCTAAGCCCCAGAAGGACCCCTTCGAAGGCGAACGCAGTCCAGAGCGTTCCCTCATCGAAGACCTCGTACGAGGTGAACACCGACCATCCCGCCGGCTTCTTCATCGTGAGATTGAAGTTGTACGGCGCCTTCGGCACTACAGTGTAAGAAAACGAGTGGCTGAGCTTTGTCATGATGCAATTCTTCAGAGCAGGTTCTTATAGACCCACGGCCGCACCTTTTGCCAGGTCACCACAGCCCCTCCAGCGCCCGCGCCATCTCCGAATCAACGGTCTGGCTCGCCGGCGTTTCTCCACGTATCTTCTGCATCAGTTGTTCCTTGAACCTGGCGACAGGGCCTTTTATGAACTGGTGCACCGTCCACGTTGCGGCATCCTTGAAGCGCTTGCCATAGCTCTGCTGGTCGAAACGCTCTCCGGGCCTCCTGAGGTCGTTGAGCACGTGCGCCAGGTCTCTCTTCAGCCTGTCGTTCGCCCAAGCGTGCAGGAAGAAGCTTGCGCCCATCGCTATGCCCGTCGCTTCGCAGAACGGGCCCAGGCGCAGCTCCGCGGCCACCATCGGGGCGACCTTTATGACGCCCATCGCGGCGAGGTTGCTCCCAAGGCTGAAGAAGAACGTCTTCTTGCATCCGGTCATCACGGCGCCGTATGTGCGCACCCTGATCCCCTTCTGCCACTTCGCTATCGCGGCCAGCTGCTTCCTGGTGTACTTCCTGCCATTGAGCATGTCCTCTGGCTTCATCAGGTCGACCGCGTTGCTCAGCGCGTCGGCCATCCCAGTAGCAGCGCCGCGCCTGTTGCGCCTGAAGCTACTTGAAAAAACGAACCGCGGCGCAGAGTCTAGACGCGCCGCTTCGTGCGCGTCAGAACGTCTTACTGTTGCAGCCAAAACGTCGACAAACCTTGTGTTTGCCGTTACACTTCTTGTTTCCATCTTCCCCCATACTCCTAATATCTGCGGAGCTTGTATTTAAGCGTAAAGACCGGAACGACACGAGTCTAAATTGCGCGGAATTTTGGAAGGAACGTCAGGAGACGCAGCCGCAGTTACCTTTTTATACCACCTTCAAGACAACATCTTGTTGTGATATCATGTCAGCGAAAGTAGTGAACGGGCAGGCACCGACTCCGGAGGGAGTGCCAACGATTGCTTCGATACGGGTCAGGAGCCAGAAAGTCGATCAGGAACAGGTCGCATATCATTCTAGGGGCGGAATAACATCCCGACCGGGCTGGTGGAGCGAGGGAGTGTCGCATCAGGTCCCCGTATGGAGTGGCGACCGGGACATAGGCCACTTCTACCACTATGCGGTCGCTGACGCCAGGGCCGCTTTGCTGCAGACCGAGCAGGGAAAGCAGGCTGCAGAAACCATAGTCGTGCTCTTCGGAATAGAAGGCGGTCAAGGTCCTGAGACGAGCATCAAGCACGCCATATTTGCAGACAGATCCGGCAAGCTTCTCAGGCCGGTCGCATCGACGCCGCATCACGAACGGGGAGGCGAAGAATACGAACGAGAGGTTGCCAGCATCGTTCTGCGCGACGCCCAGGCGGAGCTCGACCGGTTCCTCGGCAACCCCAAAGTCAAAGCGGCATTCGACAGCGCGTTCATCGAACTCAGGCGGGCCGAATCGAGCACAGCCGAGCAGCAGCCCATCCCGTCCTAAACCTGCAGCGATCACTTCACGCTGACTTTCATGCCAAGAAATCGGCCATAGTGCTCGGCCGCAACATCTATCGCCTCCTTCTCAACTCCGCTCAGCCTGTTGAACGGATCTATCGAGACCTGAACTGCGCCTTTCGCATTCGCCCTCTTCCACGCGCCTATCACTTTTCCATCGAACACGACCGTCGGATGGAACAGGAGGGTGCTGCCGTTGATTATCTTCTTCGCGTGTCTCGGTTCAAGGACGGCATCTCGGTTCTGATATGCAATTATGTACTCATCGAACGACGGCAGCAGGTAAGCCGCCTTGTGCGCGGCCCGCTTCGCGTTCTTCGGCATCCAGTAAGTCTGCCCCGCGAACTCGTCGCTTGAAAGATGCGATGAAGCTGCATTCACCCCTGCCCTCGCATCCGACAGCTTCACTCCGGCCCACCATGCGAAGTCCCTATCCGTGGCCGGGCCGTGGCTCTTGAAGTAGACCTCTGCGAACCTGGCAAGGACGTCTGCCCTGCTCATCGGCTTGGATTTTGGAACGTGACTTTCGAGCAGCGAGAACGCAGGCTGCCTTCCAATGTGCCCGCTGAAGCAGATTATTCCCATACGACCGGCCCTCCTTATCACGTGCCTCTGTGCCATGGTGTCCTTGAACGACGGAATGCCCGTCGCCTTAAGCGCATCGCCCATCTCAGCGTAGGTCAACTGGCCGTTCTTCTTGAAGAACGTCGGAATCAGAGCCAGACCTTTCCTTAGGGACGGTTCGGTGAGTCCGACCCGCCGCATGTAACTCGGCACATTGACATCCTCTGGGTAAAGACTGAGGAACCATCGCGTCTCCCCAGGGGAGACGAAGTGCCAGGTGCCGCGCATCGCCCAGGTCCTGACTATGCTTCTGTCTGCCACGGCACCCTCAACGTCAGACTGTGTCGCATCCTTGCAGCGCAGGCCAACGGCCCAGAGAGAGTCCTGGTACGCCTGCGCCTGAAGCGCGCCCAGCGAAGCGACCACCTGCGAGGGAGTCCTGGATACCGTTGCAGGTATCAGCTGGTTCGAAAGCCTGTAGTCTGCGATGTCTTGGGCGTCCATTCAATCAGCGTTAGCCAGGAAAGGGAGTTGAACCCCTCTTTTCCGCTCTGCAGGCGGACGCATAGCCGATCTGCCATCCTGGCGCAAGCAGGATAATGTCGCTCTATGTATTTATAAATATTCTTTGATACGTATAATACGATTTGCATGGCCATAGCCCCAGAACCGGTACCTGATGAATTTCTCTCGGAAACGATGCTCTACGATTACAAGACGCCCGTGAAGCAGACGTTCGAAAAGATCAAGAAATACGGCACCGTGATCGTGCTCAAGGACGATGACTATTTCGGAGTGGTTGACAACAGGACAATAGCGCACAAGGGCGCCCTCAAGGTGAACGAGAAGTACCCTCTGGGCAAGTTTGCGCACAAAGTTCCAGTCCTGGACAAGAGCACTTCCATAGACAAGACGATATCCAACTTCTACGAGTTCGCCACGAAGGCGCTGCCTTTCAGGCGCGGCAGCAGGGTCGACAGGATAGTGAAGCGCGACGCCGTGCTCAAGGCGATACTCTCGCTGCACAGGCTCTCGACGTTCAAGGTCGAGGACGCAATGTCATCTCCCGTTATTGCGATAGCCTCAGATTCCAGCGTGACGCAGGCCAGGAACGTGATGAAGCAGAGCAAGGTGAACAGGCTGGTCGTCATCGACAAGAAGAGGCCGGTCGGCATACTGTCTTATGCCAACCTGATACAGCAGACAGCGAAGCTCACCCAGCGCGTCGGCAAGCAGAACAGGAACATCAGGTCTGACGTAGTCCCGACAGTGCTCGATGTCTGCCAGACTAACATCCGCACGATAGACCTGAAGTCGCCCATCGACGACGCGATAAGGTCGTTCGTGGAGAACGGCATCTCGTCGCTCGTTGTCACAAGGCGCGGCGAGACCGTAGGGATAATAACGATAACAGATGTATTCGGCGCAGCGTCTGCCGGCACTCCGGCGGGAGGCGTCGAGATGGGGATATCCGGACTCGATGACTACAGCCGGGAGTACGAGGACGACATACGCGATTCGCTAACAGCCCTCGCAGACAGGATCAACAAGTTCCAGCGCCTGCAGGTGCACAAGATAACGCTGAACGTCAAGCGGATGAAACAGAGGAACTACGAGGCCAAGGCGAAGCTGATACTCGAGCGGAAGGGTATCATAACGGCCTCCGCTTTCGGCTACTCCTTGGACGAGGCAATGCGCGACATAACGGACAAGCTTTACGAAGAGGCCAAGGCCAAGAAGGAGCTCATCACCCTTGACAGGAGACCGGAGACCGATGAGTTGTATGAATGACCGGAGGGGCGGGAAGAAGGGGCAATCCAGCTTCGAGCTACTTATGACCCTTTCGCTGGGCCTCGCGGTCCTGCTTCCGCTCGTGGTCCTCGCGTTCATCCAGCTCGCAAGCGCAAACTCGACCATCTCTTCGGTCGAGGCGCAGCAGGCGGCGACAAAGCTCTCCAGCTACGCGACTCTTGTGGGCAGTGAGGGATACCCTGCAAAGGAGCAGGCAACCATACAGGTGCCGTCTGGCGTGCAGAGCATCTACGTGGGCAACTCCAACAACCAGCCAGGGCACGAGGTCATATTCGTGATAAGATCACCTGTGGGGCCTAGCTACATCACGGCCTACACGCCGGTCAACGTAAGCGGTGACCTAGGCGGCATAACGGCATCGGGAACGTATCTGATAAACGTAACCGCCGAGCCGACGTGCCAGAACGGGGCGCCTGTGCCGTGCGTCTACATGTCGCTTATCACTTGAGGGGTTTTTGGATGAAGCTGCAACTTTCGCTCGAGTTCATGCTCATCTTCTCGTTCGTCCTGATAGTCTTCATCTTCACTTTCGCCCTGATCGCGAACCAGCGCGCGATAGTCGAGACCGGAGAGACGCTGGACCAGCTCCAGGCGACAGCGCAGCAGATAGCCCTCCAGCTGAGCACCGCGCAGCAGTCAGGCAACGGCTACCAGTCGCGTTTCTTCATCCCCTCAAGCATCGGAGCGCTCAAGTACAACATCAGCATAACCAAAGGCGGCATAGTCGTCATACAGGCCGTGACAGGCAAGCAGATAGTGCAGGCCATCGCGTACAGCTCCGTCGCAGAGGTCGCGTCAGACCCGGCGTACTTCACGCTCGGTGCATACTCGATACCGATAGCGAACGGCAGCATCACTGT
Organism: Microcaldota archaeon; assembly: GCA_030040265.1. Lineage (GTDB taxonomy): Archaea > Micrarchaeota > Micrarchaeia > Micrarchaeales > CABMGC01 > JAKAWC01. The sequence goes on along the minus strand of JASHUB010000009.1, from coordinate 22,813 downwards.
GCAGAACTCGTTCGGAACCATATGCGTCGACCTGTCGTGCCGCTTCGGCAGCGACGTACCGGCATCGGTATCGCTGTCCGCGCAGTCCGTATCCAATTCAGGGTTGAACAACACCATGGCGATATCCGCAAAAGTCACCAACGCGGCCGGAGAGCCCATATCCGGAGCGCTCGTCGGCTTCGCCACGACTCTCGGGTCGTTCGGCACTAACGGGATCTCAACAGCGAGCTTCACAGATTCAAATGGCGTCGCCGCCGCGTACCTCCAAAGCCAGGGCAACGGCGGTTACGCGGTCGTGAAGGCGACCGCATACAACGGCAACGCAAGCGCGCAGAGCAGCCTTGTCGGATGGTGGCCGCTGAACATAGGGCAGGGCAACGCAGCCCCAGACCTGAGCGGCAACGGGAACGATGGCCAATTCAACGGCCTTGTGTCCTGGTCGCAGCCCGACTATGCGATGTCCTTCGACGGGCAGAGCGGCTACGTCTCGATACCGAACTCCGCTGCGCTGAACTCGGGCACCGTCACGGTGAACCTCTGGTTCAACCCAGCGCTATACGGCAACGGCCGCGACGGGGCGTCTGTGCCGAATCCGGCAAGCGGCGCGACCAGCGTGATAGTCGGACACGGATATCCGGGTATGTGGTGGTTCGAATACGGCGACAACGGCTACCTTTACTGGTCGGTCGACGCGAACACTATACCGACAGCGCTCGCAACGAACGCCACGCCGCAGCTCAACAGGTGGTACATGCTCACCGGGATTTTCAACGCATCGTCCGGCGAGCTCGACCTATACGTTGACGGTGTCCTTGTAGGCACTGGCAACACGGACGGCGCGTCGGTCATCCCAGACATGAACAACCTTCTATTCAGCGGAATCAACAACGCGTCGCTCACCGGGGGCCACTTCGATGGGAAGCTGGCGAACGTCCAGGTCTACGACTCGGTGCTTTCGCCTGGCGATGTGCAGCTGCTCTACCAACAAGGCATCGCGAGCTCGCCGATAGGCAGCAGCAGCATTGCGGGATGGTGGCCGCTCGATGGAAATGCCAATGACTACAGCATCAACGGCGACAACGGCACGATCTACGGAGGTGTTGCACCCTCGCAACTCCTGCAGAACGGCACGGTCAACCAGGCATCGATACTGACTGCCGGTTTCAACGGGACGAGCAGCAGCGTATCATCGCGGCTCAGGGTGCAGACCGACGCGCTCACGCTGACGATGTGGGTCAACGCCAGCAGCCTGTCGCAGATGACAAGCTCCAGCGGCTACACCGTCGCGAACGCGAGCGGCACGAACCCGTTCGAGCTGTTCCTCACGAACGGCAACGGCCTGGGCGCTGCGCCAGGCACTGGCGACGAGCAGATAGGCGTCGGGCCAAACATCTATCCAGGATATGGCGTTGGGACGGGATGGACGTTCCTGGCGGTATCGCTGGACAGCGGGACAGCATCGTTCTACGTGGACGGCTCGCCGGCGTACACAATCTCTCCGGTAGCAGCGCCACCATACTCTCTAACGGGATTCTCGCTCGCAAAGTCCCTGTTCGGGATAGGCGCATTCAACGGCTCGATGGCCAACGTGCAGCTATACAACGCGTCCCTCACCCCGTCGCAGATCTACGGGATATACCGGTCCGGGACGACCGGCACTCCTGTGCCGAACTCGCAGCTCCTGCTATGGTACCCTCTCGAGGGCAACACACAGGACTTCAGCGGCAACGGGAACAACGGCACCGCCTCTGCGGTGGCATACTCGCAGCAGGAGCCGGTGACTCCGTCCCTGCTCAACTCCAACGGCCAGTACGGCGCATCTTTCAGCGACTACGCCGCTAACAACGGCAACATAACCGTCGATAGCTCAGGACCGCTCGACCTAGGGAGCAGCTTCACGATCTCGTTCTGGGTCTACAAGGACGCGCAGATGGCTTCTTGCGACGTCATACTCGCGAAGAGCTCCTGCACATCTGCGATGTGCATCTACTCGCAGACCAAGGGAGGCGCGTGCTCCGCGGGAAGCGCGCAGGGAACTCCGCTCACGTTCGAATACGTGGACTCGAGCAGCGCCGTGCACAACGACATAAACAGCTCTGCGATTCCAGCTCAGACATGGGCGTTCGCGACCCTCGTGTTCAATTCGGGGACTGCCACGTGGTACGTGAACGGGCAGCAGACGGGCAACTACACAGGGCTGCCGAACCCGGCAACGAACTCCGATCAGCTGGTGCTGGGCGGCACGCCGTCGTTCAACGGCACGATAGCTGATGTTAGGGTATACGACGCGGCGCTCAGCCAGGTGCAGGTTGAGCAGGCCTACCAGGCAGGCACGCCTCCTGTAGCGTCGAAGCCTGTCGCATTGGGTGTTTCTCCATGAAGGCGCAGTTCTGGTCTTTCGACATCATATTCGCGATGATACTGTTCAGCATCACGATGGTGATACTCGTCGCAGTCTGGTCCAGCATAAACGGCCAGCTCTCGCTTGCGAGCAACGCGGGGGTGCAGGACATGCAGCTGCAGACTCTGTCGCTTGCATCAAGGCTGCTGACCGCCGGGTCGCCCGCCAACTGGGAGGGCCAGGTCTCGGCGTCCAACGCCTCTAGCTGGACGGGCATTGGCGCAGGCCTCGCACAGGGGGGCAGCGTGCTCTCGCCCGAGAAGATTGCGACGCTCGAATCGATGTCGAACCACAACTACCAGGCGACAAAAGCGCTTCTCGGCATCGGGTTCGATTACTTCATATTGATAAAAGGGAACAACACTGACATAAGCATGGGGCTATCGCCGACCGCGAACGGCGCTACATCCGTGCAGTCAGCATCGGAGAGCGCGGTGCTCAACGGCGAACCCGTGCAGGTGGTGGTAGAGGTGTGGACGAACTCCACGATAAGCGGTGGCTGAGATGAAGGGGATAGTGTTCACTCTAGACTCCATATTCGCCCTCGTGATAGCGACAGCAGGGATATCGATACTCCTGTACTTCACATACCAGGCGCCAACTCCTGCGTTGCTCAGTTACACAAGCACGCAGTCGATACTGGACAGCCTTCTCGGAACGGGTGTCGGCACTCTGTCTTCCAGCCACGTCGCCGCTGCGATGCTCGCAAAAGGTATCGCTGCAAACGAGACGTGGCCGCAGCTCGGGCAGAACGCGGCGCACACCGGCGACTCCCCTGCCGGTCCCGAAAATCCAAGCGTAGCATACCAGTATTCTCTGTTGCAGGCTCCGATAAGCGGTGCGGTGGCCGGCTACGGTGATGTATACTTTGCAACGTCAGGCGCACTCTATGCCCTGAACGGCACGTTCGGCACGCTCGCTTGGGCTATCGATATGCCCAGCGTAGTCGCATCTGAGCCGGCCCTATATTCAGGCATGATCATATATGCGAACACCACAAACGTCACAGCCGTGAGCGCGCTCAACGGCTCGTTAGTCTGGAGCGCAGGCATACCCGGCTCGACTCTCGTCACCACACCTATCTTAGTGTATGGCGACCAGGTGATACTGGGAGGTGCCAACCACTTCGTGTATGGTCTCTTCGCCTCCAACGGCACGGTGGAATGGCATGTCGATGTTGGCGCGGTACCGACTGACATAGCAATAGTGCAGGGTGCCGTCGCTGTCAGGACGTCCGGCACGATCACCGCGATAGGCGCGAGCGGCGGCAACGCGGCCGAGCTCTTCGCACCAGTCGGATACACCGGGATGTCATCAAGCATAGCCGGAATCGGCGGCACAATAGTGTTCGGAAACGGCACTGCTGCAGACGGGGTATCGCTCAACGGAAGCAACTTCGGCTCGTTCCCGCAGGCAACGACAAGCCCGGTCACAGGAGTTGCCACGGGAAGCGGTCTGATAGTCTACCAAGGAACGTCGTCGATGTCCGCCTATACACCATCCGGAATTCAACTGTGGTCAAGGACGATGCCTCCGTCTCTTGGGGCAGCGTATCCCGCATCGACCCCGGTGATAGGCGGCTCGATAGTGTACTCGCTCTGGTCCGGCGGATGGCTTGTGGCGCAGAACATCAACAATGGCGCGGTGCTGTGGACAACCAACTATCCGTACAGTATCGCTTCGCCAAACATGTCGATCGCATACGGCAACCTATACGTACCATCCAACCAGTTCATAACCGCATACGGCGCATGCCCCGCGAGCAGCAGCGACAGCGTCCTATCCGCTGCAGTGTCCCTGTATCTCAACGGCCAGGGAAGCTGCGCCACGGCGCTGGTCAACGGCGTGGTTCCCATGTATAATTACAGCGTCTTCATCAACGGGACGTTCGCCCCTGGCCTTGCGGTCGACAACTTCACCGGCGCAAAGGGGCTGGTGTTCCTGGGCAACAGCAGCAACGCCGAGACCAACGCTTATTCGTGGTCGCTGTGGATAGACCCGAACTCCTGGCAGGGGCTCAACAACACCATAATGGCGGAGAACTGCTCAGGCAGCGGCTGCCCATACATGGTGGAACAGGCATCGCAAAGGCTGCTCTTCAGCAATGACGGGACGGTGCCAAGGCATAATGTCAGCGCCACAGTATCGTCAAACAAGTGGCAAAACGTTGTTGGCACTTACAACTACATAACCGGCACCATATCGATATACGTTGACGGCGCGCTCGTGGAAAGCTCGAACACGCTCCCGGTTCTGCCCAGAGCGCGGGGCGGCATGTATCTGGGCGCGTTCAACACGTTGCCGTCCGCAGACTCATATTCGGGCAGGATGGCCAACGTCCAGATATACGGCACAGCACTGACCGGACCTCAAGTCGAGGAGGTCTACCAGAACGGGCTCCAGGGCGCTCCGATAAGCGGCGCGCTAGCGTGGTATCCGATGGAGGGCGGCGCCGACGACTTCGGCCCGTACAACTACACGGGCTACGTGTACGGCGGTGTCGATGCAATAGGTGCGAACTACCTTCCAGGCGGACTCATCAACTCGTTCGAGGTGAGCAAGGCGTCCGCAACGGTCGGCATTCCTGTAGCCAGCTATCCCGGAGCGTCTCGGGCATACGACGTGGGTGTTTACGCATGGAGATAAACCTCAGGGGCAGCAGCAAGGGCCAGCTCATGACCATATTGGTACTGGTGCTCTTCCTGCTGATGCTCGCTTCGCTAGTCGCCTACATAACTCTGGGGATAAACGCGAACGGCAACGACCAGATCGCAGTGCAGAGCCTCAGCAGCAGCGCTTACGGACGGGACTTGGCGATCAGCGCACAGTCGTTCGCGTCAGCCAGCGCGCAGAGGGCGCTCTCGACTCTGTTCAACTACGAATACAACCCATCGATGAGGCGCGACAACTTCATATCGAACACCAGCGAATACATGTCGTGGCTCATCGCAAACGGCACGCTGCCGAATGTGCCTCAGGGCGCTGCAGCGAATTCGCTGCTCGCCGGCATGGCCAACCTCACGCTCAGGTCGTACAACGCGCACGTCATTGGTTCATTGAACATCCCATACTCAGAATTCTCGGTAAGCGAGACGCAGCCTGTGATAAGCCAGGATGGCTCATACGCGCTAACCGTATCTTACAACGAGCACGTGCTGATCAACGCGTCCGGAAGCATTTACAATTACACGATTCCGGTCAATGCATCGATTCAGCTCAACGGAACCCCGGACCTGTTCTACGCCCAGCAGGGGGTGTTCCAGCAGATAAGCTTTGCCGAATTGGACAACCTGACTTCCGCCATCGGCGGCGAGCCTGCGCAGTCGGGCAACACCACGACGTATGCTTATGGCACAGCATATCAGGTCCCGGCATCCATGTCTTCGGACACGTGCGCCACACTGTCGACGCTCCTGTTCAACGCACCTTTCGACAAAGGCGTCATACTTGTCACGAGCAACCCCGGCGCACTCGGTGGCTGCGCAGGGCTCTTTGCCGGCATAATAACCAACGTATCGGTGTCAGGGCCAGGCGTGCCATACCTCATATACCCTACCAACTCAACAATCCCGCGCAGCATTGAGAGCGGAAGGAGCATCCTTCTCTACGGGCCAACGCTCTCGACCTACGACATAAGCGGCCTGATCGCCGCTGCATCAGGAGGCTACTACTTCGCATCTCCGCTTGCGCCATCGTATCTCGAACGCGCCCAGTCGTCGCTGATGAACGACTCGCCAGATGGTGTAGTTGCGTTCTCAGGCTACGACCGTCAGGCTGCAAGCCTGAGCGGCTCGATGGCCGCGTTCGCAGCGAACTCGGTCCCATTCGGGACAAGCGCAGAGACGCAGGTCGTGTGGGTCTATCTCAACTCGCTTCCAGCGCCCACCAGCGCTGCTGTTGTGACCATGCAATCCGGAGGCGTGGGTGGGCTCAGCGTCGGCAACACGGGCACCGTCGCCTTCAGCATACCTACTGTAGGGGGCGTGACCACCACCAATAGCATCTCCTCTGGCGGGTGGTACATGCTGTCGGGCACTTACTCCGGGTCGCTCATAGAAGTCTGCATAGACGCATCGATGTGCGTGAACACCTCCGCATCCGGGTCGATACCCGCTTCTGGCAACCCGTTCGACATAGGCTCCCTCACCAACGGATACGTGGCCAGCGTGCAGGTGTACAACTCCTCGCTGACGCGCTCCGAGCTCACCACGCTGTTCCAGAACGGAGTCAGCGACGTACCCGCAGGCAACTCCGGCCTTGTCGGATGGTGGCCGCTCAACGGCAACCCGAACGATTATAGCGGCAATGGCAACAACGCCGCATCGTCTCCCGCAATCCCATTCACTGTCGCCCCAGGCTATGCACGTGACAGCTTCCTGTCCCGCGACGTCGGCCAGGTCTGGGCGGTGCCAGGAGTGCTCAACTGCGACAGCGTATCGCAGTGTGACAACAACGCACTGCCGCACGTCTATCTTGGTGGCGCGCCCCTTGAGATAGGACAGAAAGGCGCACAGACAGCGGCATTCAGCGGCCCGGGCAGCAACGTAACGATACCGAGCGCGCCGCAGATAAATGCGTCAGGAGAGATAACCCTCGCGGTATGGTTCAGGCTGGCCAACACCACGGCAAACTCCGTGCTCGTCTCAAAGACGAGCAGCGTGGCTGGCTTCGACGACTTCAATCTTTCCGTGGATGACCAAAACCTCCAGGCGACCTTGACCACCAGCGGCGGCACGGCAACCACCCCACTCGGTACCCTTGTCGTGAACAACGACACGTGGTACTTCGCCGCGGTCACATATGGTGGTGCAGGGACGATGATGCTGTACCTGAACGGGACGCCAGAGCCGTCGACCGCGGTGCCCGCGGGCCTTCTATCGAACTCCATCAACCCGATAAAGCTCGGCTTCAGCGAAGCGGTTCCTTCAAGCCTGAACGGCAGCCTGGCCGATGTGCAGATCTACAACCGGTCGCTTAGCGCGCCACAGGTCGCGGAGCTGTATCGCCGTGGAGTATACGGCATGCCCCTATCCTCGAACGGTCTGGTCGGATGGTGGCCGCTAAACGGCAACGCGAAAGACTACAGCGGTTTCGCCGACAACGGCACCACCGCGAACATAAGTTGGGTCCCAATGTCGGGAGTGTACGATGCACCTGGGCTGTCTTCTCCGGTCGCTACTCTGGACGAATGGCAGAGCATGGGACTCTCGGTCCCTTGATCACACCGTGCTGAGCGTCGTGAACAGGTTGCCCATTATAGCGCCCACGATCAGGTACACGGAGAGCGCTATGATAAGGAACAGCGGAAGGTAGCGTATGCCCTTCGGCACGGAGCCCGTGCTTATCGCGGACACTATGAACGCGCCGAAACCCGCTATGGTCAGGACCGCAGCGAGCGCGAAGTCGTGGTACCCTGCGATGGTAACCTGCGGCGGGCTCGGCCTCAGGAATGAGATGCCGGTAGTCGGCAGCCCCCCTGGATTCTGCTTGAGTATGCCAGCCCACACCGTGTCGGTGATGGTGATCATCTGTGTGGTCAGTCCGTAGAGCACCGGAGCTCCTATGAGCCCGGCGAACGCTATGAATATCGTGTACATGAAGAGCTGTCCCGATATCTCCTTCTGGATTATGAGCTGCTGCCTTATGTCCTTGGCTATCTGGTTCAGCAGGTCCGTCATGCCTCCGCCATACTGCAGCGCCTCGGTCATCATCCTTATCGTATGCCTGAGCTGGAACGACCTGTACTTGGTTGAAAGCAGCGTGAGTGCGTTCTGTATGGTCTCTCCCGCGTACAGCTCCCTGTTTATCAGCTTCACATCATCGCTGAAGTACGTGAACTCCGGCCTGGCGGCGAGGAGCATGGCCTTGTCAAGCGAGATCCCGCTCCTTATGTTCGCCGACACTATCTGGATGTAGTCCGGCAGTATCGAGTCGACGTACGTCCTTCTCTGCTCTATCCTGAGCTCCAGCACGAGGTATATGGACAGCTCGAAGAATGTCGCGAGCAGCAGTCCCGCGACACCGGAGATGGCCGGGTTCACCTTGAGCAACAGTATCAGCAGGACAGGCGTGAGTATGAAGACCGCGAATCCGCCGATGATCATTATGGCCAGCAGCGTGTTCACAGACGTCTTGACACCTGCCATGTCGAGCTCGCTGGACAGGAACCTGACGACGTTCCTCGAAACCAGTTTCTCGAAAGATGTCTGCTCCATTTTCACACCGCGAACGAAGGACGCGAGGTCCTCATCAGGTTAAGGAATATCACCTGGACGAATATTATCCCGACAAGAGCGAAGGCGAGCGTCGTCTCGTTGACCGTGAAGAGGCTTATGAACGTGGTGAGTATCGCGGCCACGGCTATGCCCATGCTCGGGAATATCACGCCGAACAGCATGTAGAACATCGCGAGCGCGTTCAGCCTCTGCCCGTATCTCCTGAGCTCTATGATGCGCTCCTGCGTGACCTCGTCGACCACGCTCTGCAGCGCGCCTACCACGTCGGCGCCTGCCCGTATCGAGACCGATGCCTGCAGCATGAGCATCTTGAAAGTTCTGGACGAGCTCTGGCCGCTGACCTCGTCTATCGCCTGCTCTATCGGCATGCCCAGCTCTATGAGCTGCACAACCTTGCCGAACTCCCTGCTCGCCGCCCCATATCCCTTGCTCACCGTTGTGAGCGCGTTGAACAGCGGCATTCCAGACCTCATCCCGATGACAAGGTCCCTTGCGGCGTAGAGTATGTCCCTCTCGACCTCCCTGGCCGTGCTCCTGCCCCTTGCTATAGGGAAGTCGAGGAAGTTGTAGAACAGGCCGTAGTAAAGAGCTATGCCTATGATTATCGCAAGTATCGGGGTTATGCCTATGTCGTAGAAGAGGACGCCGAGCGCGATCGCGACGACCGCCGCGACGATCACAGCAGAGAAGAACATCCTTCTCACGAACTCGTACGGCGTCGACTTTATCCCCTGCGCCTTCAGCGCGAGTTCGAGGCCGCGCTTCCTTGCGGCTGTGTTGGTTATGAAGAACCTGAAGCTGGACATCCCCTTTGGTTTTGCCTCCGCGCCTGCCTGCGCCGTTGGCTGCGGTGCGGTTGTGTTGAATATCGGCTGCCTTGGCTGTGCCTGCTGGGCCGCCGCCTGGGACTGTCCGGCCGCCTGGTCCGAAGCGTATATCGGCTTCGCCCTCTGCTTGAAGAAGAGGAACTTCTTCGGCTTGGTGAAACCTACCACTGGTCCCTTGTTTTGGGTCTCATCCGGGTCGTCCTTATTGAGCAGGGCCATCAAAGCACGCTTCTTCTAATCCAACGTCAAAGACTATAAACGCAATCCTACTTTACCCCGAGCTTTGTCATGGCCTCGTCGAGCCTCTGGTTCCTCACCGCTATGATGTTCCTCTGGAACACGTCCCGGTTCTCCAGCTTCTCGCCCTTGACCTTGCCGTTGAGGCCAGACACCTCGTCGATTATGATCTTCCTCATGTCGCTGTTGAACACCTTCTCATCGATGCCCATGCTTATCTTCTCCAGCTCCGATATCTGGTCCTGTATGGAGAGAGAAGGAAGCACCAGCTCTCCCTTCCTTACCTTCTCGGCCTCCCTTGACACCTTCTGCTCGTACTCCCTGCCCGCGCTTCCGACAAGGCTCTTTATCTCCCTAGCGGCCTCGACCGTCTCCGGGCTGACCGGGGCCGGAGCGCGCCTCGGAGCCACCGCCGCCTTGGGCGCTGTCGGCCTCACCGCCTGCGTGCTCGGGGTGTAGGCATAGCCTCCCTCCGCCAGGTTTATTATGTCCGCCGCCCTGCTGTACGGCAGCTCCTGCATCTCCAGCCTGTTCTCAAGCGCGGCATCGATGCTCACCTCGGCGGCGCGCTCGCCCGTGACCGCGCCCTCGGCTTCGCTTATCGTGGCTACCGCGTTGTTGTAATCTCCCGCATTAACGTTGAACTCTCCTGCCAATCAATCAACCAAACATGTCCTTGCTGTAAGGCTTGTCCTGCTCGATCATCTTCATGACGTTCTCCCTGTCCTTGTAGTAGCTCGCGACCACCATTCCGGAAGAGTCTACGTCTATGACGTTGTTTTTCGACATCCAATCGAGCACCTTCGACTTCTCCTTCACGTCGTCCAGTATCTCCGGCCTGGTGTATCCTCCGTACAGCGAGATGAGCTCGCTCAGCCTGGAAAGCTCTGCTATCTGGGTTATGTTGTCGTTCCTTATGTTCCACCTGTAGAGCACGTTTATGTCGCCGCTCCTCAGTATCTCTCCGAACTCCAGCGCCCTTCTTATGCCGAGCCTCCTGTGCCTGAACAGCGACACGACCGCACCTATCGAGTTGAGCATGAGCTTCGGCAGGTCCAGCGGAGGGTTGGTCAGCCTTATCACCGTGTCCTGCGCGTTGTCCGCGTGCAGCGTTCCGTACACGGCGTGCCCCGTGTGTATCGCCTCGAACAGCGTCTCCGCGCCGCCCTTGGTCCTGATCTCTCCGACCAGCATGACGTCAGGCCTCTGCCTGAGCGCGTTTATCATAAGGTTGTACAGCGTCACCTCTCCCTTGCCCTCCGGGTTAGCCTGCCTTGTCAGCATCGGCACCCAGTGGAGGAACTTGGGCAGCGTCAGCTCTCTGGTCTCTTCGACCGAGACTATCCTGCGGTTCGATGGTATGAATATGGAGAGCGCGTTGAGGAAACTGGTCTTCCCGCTGGCCGTTCCGCCGGAGATGAGCAGGCTTATCTCGTTCTGGATGCAGAGCCATATCAGCGCGGCGACCTCGCTCGACACCGTCTTGTTCTGCACCATGGCCGGCATTGTCCACGGGTTCTTTGCGAACTTCCTTATCGTTATAGTGTTACCGAACTGCGAGATTGGGAGGAGCGTTGCGTTGACCCTGGATCCGTCAGGAAGCTCCGCGTCCATGAGCGGCGACAGGTTGGTGACCTGCCTGCCGACCCTCCTTCCTATTATCTCCGCGTCGTCGTATATCAGCGCCTCGCTGTCGATGCGCATGTTCGTCCTGCACCATCCGTACGTCTTGTGGAACACCCAGACGTTCTCCCTGCTGTTGTTCACAGCGACCTCTTCGAGGTTGTCGTCAGCGAGCGGCGCCTCTAGGTCGCCGAGCCCCAGCATCACGTTGATTATGTAAGCGATGAGCATCTTCTTCGTGTTCGGGTCGGTGCCCGGAAGGTACTTGTTCAGCACCACTCCGCTCGCGTCCACGTACTTCGCGGTGAGCTCGTCAACGTACTCCTTGTCCTCGACTCTCGTCGGGTCTATGGGAATGAGCGAGAGCAGCTCCTGCCTCAGCGAGAGGAGCAGAACGCGCGTCGCCTCTCCTATGCCAGCCATCCTTATCTCGTAGTTGGGCACGAAGTCGCCGCGGTCGGCTATCGTTATGTGCACCTTGAGTCCATGTGCGTCGAGGTCGTACTCCTCGAACACCTTGCCATCTTTCGGGTCGTCTTCTATCATAAGCAAATCACTTCTCCGTGCCTATCTCGTCAACGTCGTCCTTCGTCTTGGCGCTCTTCTCTACGACGTCGTCAGTCCTCCTCCTTGTCTTCTTCGCCTTCTCCGCCACTTTCGCGATCCTCTCGGTCTTCTGCGCGACCTTGCCGGGCCCTAGGGCAGCGATAGCCCTGAGCTCCGTGTCCATCTCAGAAAGCTCCTTGAGTATGTCGTTCTTGTCCTTCTCCAGGCCCTCCAGCTTCGACTTCACCTCCTGGATCTGCTTGTCGAGCTTCGCGTACCCTCCGAACTTGTCCCTGACGTCCTTCAGCCCTGAGCTCATCCTGCCCATCTCCGCATCGGCAGCCTTGTTGAGCTTGTCTATCTCCTGCTTCGCCTGCGTTAGCTCGTCCAGGAGCCTGGTCTTCTCCGAGCCTATCCTCCTCTTCACGGAGTCCGTCTCGCGCGCGTAGCCCTCGAGCGTGTGTTCGTACTTCTCGGCCTGCCTCTCGTGCTCCGTCGCGGTCTTCCTGAGCGCCTCATCCTCGTTCCTTATGCTGTCTATAACGGTAAGCAGGCTCTTCCTCTGCTTCGCGACCGCCTCGTCAAAGCTCTTCAGCAGCGATGCGGCAGCGTCCTCCGACGCCTTTATCTTGCCCTGCACGTCCTGGAATATCTTCTGCGCATCGCCCGTGCCAAGAAGCTCTGTGCGCTTGGCCGCATCCGCCCTGTCTATCAGCGCGTTCATGTCCCGCTCGAGGTCCTTGGACAGCCTGTCGACCACCTCCTTCTTCTCGGTCAGCGACCTGTAGCGCCGTCCAGCGTCGCCCTCCAGCTTGTCCAGCCTGTCAAGCGCCTCCTTTATGCCTCCGGACTTCTCCCTGAAGACACGCTCCGCGCCGGACACCTGCTTCTTGTACTCGTCGATGCGCTCTGCGACGCGTTTGGCCAGGGCCTCCTGCGTCGCGATCGATGACTCGACCTCTCCGCCGCGCTCCTCCATCATCCTGCCCATCGCCTGCTCCTTCTCCTTGGTCTCGGCTACGGTCATCGATATGTACATCTTGCCGACCCTGTAGCTTATCTTGACAAGGTTGGCCTTCTCGAGTATGTTGCTCCAGTCCTCGATTATGTTCGGGCTGACCTTCAGAGCGACCGCAAGGGTCACCGAATCGGTCTCCCCGTGCTCTTTCAAGTACCTGACTAATTCGTCTATGCTAGTGGTGACGGGCTGCTCAGGCATGGTGGCACGCTTTTTAAACAATCAGTATGAGCATAATTAACTTATAAACCTTTTTGCGATCTTCTCTCGGTAAGAAACTCTCCGATGTCCTTGCTTATCGCAAACTCCGGAAGGACGACCCGGTTCACCCCCGACTTCTCGAGCTTCATCATGTCATCAAGCCTCTTCAGCCTTGAGACGACCCTAACGCTGCCGTTCGCCTTCCTTGCCGACATCGCTATGTAGAGGTTGCTCGCATCGTCCTTGTCCAGCGTGATCACCGACCTTGCCTTGCCTATCTGCACGTATTCGAGAACGCCCTGGTCCGTGGGGTTCCCGTGATAGGCCAGCACTCCCCTACCAACGAAGTTCACAACCTTGAGGTAGTCCTTGTCCACAACAACGGACCCGATGCCCTTCTCCTTCAGCCTCTTGGACAGCAGCAGCGACATCTCGTTGGCTGGCGTAAGTATCACGTGGTTTGAGAGACGGCGCGCCTTCGACCTCGCCACTATGTACCTGAGGTCGAGCCTGCTGAGCAGCTGGTAGAACACCGTGGTTATCAGTATGGTCAGCATTATGTTGGCAGCCACATCGATGACCTGGACGCCGAGCATCACCCTGTTTGGCACGTCTATGAGAGAGCTGTTTATCACGAAGTCAGAGCCGAGTATGTTCAGAACAGTGAAGAACAGCGCGATGTAGAACGGCTGCCGGTTCGCAATCACGCCAGTGACCGAGAGGATCGCTGCCACGACTATCGCGACGATCAATATCTTCTGTATCACGAGCAGCCTCATATCATCACTTCTTCATCACTCCGACCAGCTTGTCGGCGATCTCCAGCCCGGCGAGATACTCTGGAAGGGCGCACATGTCTGCCCCTGCCCTGTACATCTTCCTCCTCACGTCGTCTTTCGTTGCACGTGCGACTATCTTCACGTCCTTGTTGAGGGATCTCGCGGTCACCGTGCCGAGCAGGTTGTCGATGTCCGACTGGGAGAAGAAAAGTACGGCATACGCCTTCTGCACCGCCGCTGCATTCAGCGTCTCCGCGTCAGTGAAGTTCCCCACAAGCGTCACGGCCTTCCCGTGCCCTATCTCTATGGCACGTTCCCTGTCCTGCTCTATCACGACGAAATACCTGCCAAGCGGCCTGAGCTTAGACACTATGTAATCTGACGCGTCTCCCGAACCGCAAACTATGATGTGGTTGCTCAGAAGCCTTATCCTGAACTTGTTGAGCAGGTTCTCGAGGTTCGCGTACGCCACGAAATCCACCACCGCGGCGACCACGAAGCTGATCACGAGCAGCCTGCTTATGTTGTCCACTATCTGGATGCCCATTATCTCGCCGAACTTGAGCGTCCCGCCAGCGATCGCCAGCTGCGACAGCGTTGAAGCCGCGAAGCTGTTCGAGGCGAGGAAGAAGATCTCGAGGGCATAGTACGCGCTGAGGTAGTAGTTACCAGTGAGGTAGATAAGAAGTATGAGCGAGACGACTATTATCGTTGTGGCTATGACGAGCGTCGAGACAAGGACGTTCCTTGTTTCCTCGGACGTCTGCTTGCTCGGCATCCTATCTACCATAGCCCTTCAACAGCTCGCCGAACAGCTCGTCAACGACAGACTGGTTTGGTGTCGCTACGTAGTTAGCGCCGGCGTCCTTCATCTTGCTCTTCATGCCGGCATCGTTCACCCTGGTGGCTATCACTATCTTGCTGTTCAGGCTCCTAGCCGTTATGACTGCGAACAGGTCAGTTGCATCATCGTCTATGACTATTGCTATCGCCTTGGCGCTGGCGATGTTCGCCTCCCTGAGGCTCTTCGCCAGTGTAGCATCGCCCTTCACCACGCTTATGCCGCGCTGCCTCATGTTGTCGACTTTCGTCTGGTCCGGCTCTATTACTACGAACTGGGCGCCGTGCTGCATCAGTATGTCGGCGACCATCTCGCCGACCAGCCCGTAGCCGCATATTATAACGTGGTTCTTCATCCCCTCCTTGCTCGCCATGCTCATATTACGAGCAACATCTTTTAATAGGCTTTGATGCCCCGAAGCCCACCGACAACACGGCAACAGGGAAAAAGAGCATTGGCGGCCGCCGGCCGGGCCATCCCGGCCCAGCCGCAACGGTCGCGAAAATTAAAAACTCAGCCGCAGACCTTTGTGCCGCTGTACACCCTCATCTTGGCCCATCTCTGGTTGGCGTAGAGCCCTGCCTGCGTGGACTTCACATGCACCATCATGGCCGCCCCGTTGCGGCTGTTGAAGTTGAACACAACCCAGCTGGTCCCAGGCGCAACGTTCTTGGACCCATAGTTGACTCCATTGTAAGTCGCGCTAAGCACCGCGTCCGATACGCCGTTCGCATTAGGGTACGTCAGGTCCTGCAGTTCCACCGTGAAGCTGCCTACACTGAGGTTCTGTCCCACATAGACTGTGGTCAACGGCGTCACCGGCGACCAGACCGTCCGGCACGATGTCTGCGCAGTTGCAGATGCCGCGTTGAGCGTCGGCGCGAAACCGACCGACACAAGCAGCAAAGCCATCACGGAGATCCCGAATGTGCTCATTCCAATCCTATTCATGTCCATCAAATCACCGATATGGTAGTGGCGAGCCAGGTATTTAAAGCGGGGACGAGTGTTTCGGATTTTTTCTTGCAGCCCTTTTTAAAACATGCAGCAGTGTTTCGGATTATTCGGGCAAACCGGTGATCTTGCAGACGACCGGGCGGCATCGGGAAACCGAATCCGCAGCCCCATTATATATAGTTTCACGGGCAAGTTCAAAGCATGTTCTGGAAACCAAAGGAACCAGAGTCCGTGGACCCAGCGGCGCTCGAAGCGCTGGCAAAACGCGTGTTCGACTCGCGCTTGGGGTGGCTCGAGTCAAGGGGATCAAGGATAACCAAGGAGCTATCGTCCGCGGAACGCACCTTCATGCATGCGTGCGACTCGTTGGACATGGTCACCGCCGAGCCGGTGACCGAGAACCTGTTCAGGGTGAAGCCCGAGTCGATAAGGCTGCAGAAGAGTGGATACGTCACGGCGCTTCGCTCCGCCTTCGTGCACCCCGCGTACGGGGATACGACTATCCATGGCAGGTACAGCGCAGAATTGTCTGCGCTCGAGTCATCGATAAACAAGGTGCTGACCACCAACGCGCAGTTCAAATTCGTGCTTGTAGGTTACGCATCGCACATCGGCCAGCTCAAGGAATCGTTCAGCAGGATAGAGCAGCTGAGGAACGAGCTGAAGCGCGAGCTGGAACGCGCAGACAGCGAACTCGCGATCTACAACGGGATCATGCCGACCATAGAACGCCTGGCGGCGCTTGCTGAAGAGGAAAAACAGATAACCGCACAGATGTCAGGCGTTGCTTCGGGACGCGAAGAGTCGGTGGCGGAGCGCGAGGCGGGCCTAAAGGCTGCGATAAAGGAGAAGCAATCGGAACGCGATAAGGTAAGCGCAGAAGCATCGGCTGCGAAGTCGAGCGTCGAACTGGTCCTGTCCCCTCTCGAACGTGCAGCAAGAAAGTATGACCATCTTGTCGCGCAGAAGACAAGGCTGTCCGAGTTCATAGAACGGCCGCTGGAGCTGATCACTGATGGACCGGGGTATGCTGAATTCCGTGGAAAGCTGAACGACCTAAAGGGATGGATCAACGCTGGGAAAGTGGACGTTAGGGACGCACGGGATACGGCCAGCAGGATAGAATCGATACTCGGGCAGGACCTGCGTGCGCAAGCGATAGCGGCGAAGGGGCTCTCCGCGAAGAAAGCAGTCATCGATGAGGAACTGATATCGCTGCACCAGACCATGGAAAGCGTGAGTGCGATAGGCAAGAAGCACAGGGATAAGGAAGCTGCACTGTCACGAATGGACGAGCAGCTCAAGTCGATAGCGCAGCAGAGGCCTGCGATAAGGTCGCAGATAGAGCAGCGGTTCCTATCTGATTACAAGATGAGGATCCGCATCTCCTGACTTCCCTCTAGATCCGGTCTCCGCTCCATTCATCGGGGTCGCGCCGTGCATCCTTGATCACTTCAAGCGCCAGCAGAGGTTCGCCTCCAAGCACTTCGAGTGTGGCGCCGCCTCCGGTTGAGACCCAAGATAACTTTTCAGCGTAGCCCAGTTGCGTGACAGCGTCCGCCATGTCTCCTCCGCCTGCGGTCGTGGTCTTCTGCCTGCCACGTCCGTTCGTCCCTGCTGCAAGCACGGACCTCGTGCCTCCGGTAAACTCCTCTATGGCGGTGACTCCCTGCGGCCCGTTGTAGAAGATCGTGCTTCCCTCTTCTATCGCGGCTCCGAAAGCCTGCTGGGTCTCCGGCCCGATGTCGTACGCACCCACATCGGATGGTATGTCGTCAACTTTCCTTACGCTGATGGGAAGTCCAGTCTCCATCTTCTCGCACACGATGACGTCTGTCGGCAGCAGTATCTTATCTCCCATGATCCCGAGCACCTCGCCAGCCGGCCCGAGGCTCTCCTGGTCGACCTTCGACGTGCCCATCCTTCTTCCCTGCGAGGCCAGGAATGCGTTCCCCAGCGCGCCGCCGATCAACGCTTTCGATATGCGCCTCTCAAGGTTCTTCAAAATAGGGATCTTGTCAAACGCCTTCGCGCCGCCCAACGCGATTATGAACGGCTGCTCCGGTTTACCGAGAAGGTTGCCGATGTACGTTAGCTCCTGCTTCATCAGGAGGCCGATGTAACTTGGCATGAGCCTTGCGACTCCAACATTGGATGCGTGGGCCCTGTGCGCAGTCCCCCATGCGTCATCCACGTACACGTCTCCGAGGGTGCTCAGCGACGCCGAGAAAACACTGTCGTTGGCTTCCTCTTCCGGATAGAACCTTGTGTTCTCGAGAAGCACGACCCTGCCTTCCGTCGCGCTTTTGGCCATGCTTACGGTCTCAGGGCCTATGCAGTCCGGCGCCAGCACCACGTTCTCCAGGCTCGGTCCCAAGCCTCCTCTCGGGGCAGCGAGCCAATCATAAACAGTCTTCATGCTCAATGACGGCACTGGCTTCCCGTCTGGCCTGCCAAGGTGGCTCATCATGACTATGCCCATCGCCCCCTGTTCCCTGAGATACCTGACGGTATCTAGCGACGCCACTATCTTCCTTGGATCCTTTACCTTGCCCATCTTGTCAAGTGGAACGTTGAGGTCCGATCTCAAAAGTACGGTCTTGCCTGCGATGAGGCCATCCTCCGCTGCGTCTCTCACGGTCTTTTTGTTGTATTGCACGACATCCCCTGCTCCTTAAGTCAGCATTAGTCGCAAAAGGTTCTTAAAACGCCGCGGTCATGTCTTGACGGGCTCGCTGCGCATGGGCGGCGCGGTCGGGACGACCCTGACCGTCCACTTCTTCGACCGCAGCATCATCCATGCTATGGACAGCACGGCGACAATTAACGCGGCCAGCAGGTAGTACCACAGCCCGAGCGCCTTTATTATCTCGTAGAACATCACGAACGCCGGCATGGCGAGCAGGCCGAACGCCCACTTCAACGTCGCGCCCTCGAAGCGCTTGTATGCCGCGTCTGCTATCGCAACGATGATGAACAGCACTACGACCACGGCTACGTAGTACGCCAGGCCCAGGAACTTGAATGCTTCGTATGAGACAAGGCCGCCAACCAGCACGCCGAAGATTGAACCAAGGGTCATCCCGGTGGCTTTGAACAGAGGATTCTTCGAGACGCGGAATAATATCGAGAAGACCAGCCATGGCACGAGGAATGCGATGAAGAGGTAGAGCGGCCCGACCGCAGTCAAGGCCGCGCCGAACAGTGGAGAGATCAGGAACGCGACTATCAGGAACAGGATGTACGGAACCACCACGATCCCGAAAACTATGGCGAAAGCCCAGCCGTATGTCAGTATGTACTCGAGTGTGCTCTGCGCCTTCATGGTCTCCGCTACCTATCGGTCAACAAAGTCTTTATTTGTTTCAGCCGCGGCTAGTTGTAGGTCGTCGCGTTCGCCACTGCCCATATGAGCTGCGTCGCGTTCGCCTCATAACCCGCGTTGAAGTTCGCCAGGGCCACTGCGACGTTGCTGCCCTTCCAGCCGTACACCAGCTGCACGTTGCCGGTCGAGTTCGAGAACAGCGCGTAGTTGTATGCTAGTCCGTTGTAAGTTCCGGAAGCCGAACCCGACTCGACACTGCCGTTGAGAGATGCAACGACTTCTGACCCCAGCATCTTCGACATGCTTTGGGTGTTGTTCGTGGTCAGCACGATGAACTCGATCGTAGCGTTGGTCGTCGTGTTCTGCCCTGCGGCAACGGTCACCCATCCGCTGGTCACGTTTGTCGCAAGCGCCGGGACCACGGCAGAGAGGCTAGAGACATTTATCGGGGATGCCGGATTGAAAAGGTCCGAGACGTTGTAGTAAGAGAGGAGCGAGTTCAGAACCAGCTGCGCCTGCGAAGCTGGCATGGCGATCTCGGTCGTGTTCTTCGACTGGGTCTGGTTGATCGTCGGATAATACGACGGGCCAATGGCGCTGAGGGCGACTATCGCTATGACCACTATCACCGCGATGCCTACTAGTATGTAGAGCAGTTTCCTGTTGCTCTGTCCGCCTCCTTTGCCGCCCCAGGCCGTGGATGACTGGTTCTGGGAGCCCGTCTGGCTCTGCTGCTGGCCGTTGTCCGAATCGTCTGCCATTCAATCACAAATCATTAGCGCCATAATTGACGCAGAATATATTATTAATGCTTGCGCGTGTTTTCGGTTTCAGGCACGGATCTGGCTCTTCGTCTGCCCGTTCTGAACCTTCCCGGTACAAGAAGCATATAAACAATGACGATGACTATCCTTTTAGTTCAACTTGAATTGTATGAACTATAGTGTCTCCTATATTCTCAACTTCGTGAGAGCCCGCCTTCGCCTGGAGGGTCTGCCCAACCTTGAGATCAACCTCGTTCACCGTCTTGTCCGGTTTGGAGATGCGCAACTTTCCACCTCCAAGAACGTAAGAAACGTTGTCGGGGTGCCAGTGCATCTTTGCCACCTCATTAGGCTTCACCAGCACATCAAGAATGCGCACCCTGTCGTTTTCCAACAGCAGCCTATGTACATTAGATGCCATCTCCAATGCATCGTCTTCCCTTAGCATAGAGTCACATTTTACTTATCACTATTAGCTCCATCCAGATTCGAACTGGAGTCAACGGGTTCAGAGCCCGCTATCCTTGACCACTAGACGATGGAGCTATCGTAAGGTATTAATAACAGCCAAACTATTAATATATTTAACGATATGTCATATCGGTTCTAGTTGTTTTCATGCAGCTTAGAGAACACCTTTCACTGGCAAGAGAGCTACAGGACATAGTGCTCGCCGACCTAGTGCTGTCGCTGGCTTTCAGCCTGGCACTCATAGGCGGCGCTAAGGCGGTCCGCGGGAACGAGATGGTGTTCCTGTACCTGTTCCCGATAGCGCTCTTCGCGATAACGATATCGTTCGTGCTCCACGAGATGATGCACAAGTTCACTGCGCAGAAGTACGGCGCTGTCGCCGCGTTCAGGACATCCACGATCGGCCTGGGCATCACGCTGATATCCGGAATGTTCGGGTTCCTGCTCGGCATCCCTGGCGCAACGGTCATATATACCAACACCTTCACGAAGAACGAGGAGGGTGTCGTGTCGCTCGCCGGCCCGATGACCAACTTCGCCATATTCCTCGTCTTCCTTGCGATACACTTCCTGTACTTTGCCGGAAGCTCTTTCGCACTCCCAACTGTCGGAGCTGGCCTCCACAGCTACCTCGCGTCGCTGGTGAACCTTACGCTCTTCATAAGCATAATCCTAGCGTTCTTCAACATGCTGCCTGTCTTCCCGCTCGACGGCTCGAAGGTGCTGCGCTGGAACAAGCCCGTTTACTTCGCCATGGTCGCGGTCACCTTCCTCATGCTCTTCTATGTCATAGGCTCGGGCTACCTGCTGTTCCTGCTAGTGTTCATGCTGGCAATCGCGCTGATCTTCTCGTTCATGTACCGCGGCTTCAGCCTGTGACAGCAGGAACCGACAAGTTCCGACATCTTTATATTTATAAGAGCTGATAGGATACCGTAGGTCTTTCCGATGGCGGGAATAGAGCTCACGGTTGCGGACACGCTCGTTACGGATTCCGGGAAGAGCTATGCGAGGATAGACTCCAAGGCGAGGAAGCTGCTCGACGTCGGCGCAGGCGACGTCATAGAGATCAAGGGGAAGATCAAGTCCACGGCCGCGATCGTCCAGTCTGCGCACCCCAGCGACGAGGGGCTCGGATTCATAAGGATTGACGGTTACATAAGGCAGAACGTCGGGGTCGGGATAGGCGACAAGGTCTTCGCATCGAAGGCCGAGGTCAAGGATGCTGAGCGCATCATAATCGCCCCGCCTCCTGGGCAGAAGCCGCCGCTCTCTCCGGACTTCGCAGACTACGCAAAGAGAAGGCTCGAGGGAAGGCCGCTCGCAAAGGGCGACTCGGTTCCCATCCCAATGTTCGGCCTTGTGTTCAACTTCCTGGTCGTCCAGGCGATACCACACGGCATAGTGCGCATGACCAAGGACACGCACTTGGTCGTGAAGGAAGAGCCTGTTTCTGAATCGGTCGTCAGAGTCGCAGAGGTCCACTACGAGGATATAGGCGGCCTGAGGAACGAGATAACCAAGATACGAGAGATGGTAGAGCTGCCCATCCGGTACCCCGAGCTGTTTGAGCGACTTGGCGTCGAGCCGCCCAAGGGCGTGCTCCTCTATGGCCCTCCGGGAACCGGAAAGACTCTGCTCGCAAAGTCAGTCGCCAACGAGAGCGACGCCAACTTCATCTCAATCTCAGGGCCAGAGCTGGTCAGCAAGTTCGTAGGAGAGAGCGAGGAGAAGCTGAGGGAGATATTCAAGGAGGCGAACTCGAAGGCGCCAACGATAATATTCATGGACGAGATCGATGCGATCGCACCGAAGAGAGAGGAGGCGACTAACGAGGTCGAACGAAGGATCGTCTCGCAGCTGCTCACCCTCATGGACGGCATGCCTCCGAGAGGCCAGGTCATAGTGCTCGGCGCGACCAACAGGCCGGACGCGATAGACTCGGCGCTCAGGAGGCCAGGAAGATTCGACAGAGAGATCGAGATCGGCGTGCCGAACAGGAACGCAAGGAAGGAGATACTCCAGATCCACACCAGGAACATGCCGCTCGACAAGAGCGTCAACCTGGACGAGCTCGCCAACATAACGCACGGCTACACCGGCGCGGACCTTTACGCACTTGCAAGGGAAGCCGCGATGTCGACGCTTCGCCAGATACTGCCAAAGGTTCTCGACAAACAGGTGATTCCTGGAGAGATATTGCAGAACCTCACTGTCACCAAGGACAACTTCATGGAGGGCATGAGGAACGTGCAGCCTAGCGCGCTCAGGGAGGTGTTCATAGAGCGGCCGAACATACACTGGGCAGACATCGGCGGAATGGGCAAGATAAAGGAAGAGTTAAAGGAGGCGATAGAGTTCCCGATCAAGAATGCGGAGCAGTTCGAGAAGATCGGCATAAGGCCGATAAAGGGCGTCCTGCTTGTCGGGCCCCCGGGCACGGGCAAGACACTGCTGGCGAGGGCGGTCGCTACAGAGCGCGAGTCGAACTTCATACCGATAAAAGGCCCAGAGATACTCAGCAAATGGGTCGGCGAGAGCGAGAAGATGCTGAGGGAGACGTTCAGGAAGGCGAGGCTCGCTGCCC
>JASHUB010000002.1 GCA_030040265.1 Microcaldota archaeon | reverse complement strand
GATGCGGCTCGTGGGAGTGCAGCTGCGGAACTCCGCACAGCCTGCCGCTGAGGCTGTAGGCGAAGGTCGGCACGGCAGAGATAATACTGAAGCCTGCCCCAAGAGGAGTAGGCATAGTCGCAGGAGACACTGTCAGGTCAGTGCTCCAGCTCGCTGGGCTGAAGGACATATGGTCGTTCTCCAGGGGCAGGACCAAGGACATCTACAACATGTCCCTTGCGACGTACATCGCGCTGGGAAGCCTAGCTAAGATAAAGAATGTCGAGGCCCTGAAAGCCTGATTCTCCTAGACGGTGTCCGCAGCGGCCGGTGCGGCAGCCTCGGTCACAGTCATCAGGCGGCACCCTGGCGTGTCCAATGAGAGGTTCTCACTTTCTGCTGGAGATACCGAGAGCCCTCCGACCTGGAACATCGGATTTACCTGATGTGTCCCGGTGATGAGCATGTTCATCGACTCCTTATGTGCATTCTTGGTGGCAGGGACCTCGGACACCGTGATGGTCTCCCCTACGAAAGAGAGCTGAAGCTTGACGGGATGGCTCGATAGTTCCCCCTGTCTTGATTCGATTATCGTTACATCCGGTTCCACGACCTCTAGAAGGCCGTGCCCGTGCAGCCCCTCCCTGCGGACTGCGAGCACGAAAGCGCTCTGCCTGGTTAGAGTTGAGGGGAAGAGCCTGCCTCGGTCTGAATTGATCCTGAACGGCGCTATTCGCTTCGGGCTCCCGTTCATCGTCTCTATGACGGTGTAGAAGCTGCTGCGCGGCATGCCGTCATCGAGCTCCCTGTAGACCCCGACGAGCAGCGCCTGGCGGCCGATCTCTACGCCTGCGAATGCGGTTCCGTAACGCGTGTTGCCTAAAGTCCTAGGCGTGTGGCTGGGCATCATGGTAATCCCAGCAGTAGCTATCTTGCTCTTGATATTTAGAAGTTTGCCAGCTACTGCACAGTGGTGCCGTTGTGCTTCTTTCCGTTCACGGCGGCCTCTATCTCCTTTATGTCGTCCTTGACAAAGGCTATCTTTATCCCGGACCTCTTGGCAAGCTTGCAGCCCACAAGGTCGAACACGAAGTTCGCCTTAGCCTCCCGCGTGTCCGACTGCGCGGCCAGGTTTATGAGCTGGTCATAGGTCATCGTCTTGAACGGCTTGGCGTCCTTGAACGCTCTCGGGTCCTTGTCGTACACGTATGCGGTGTTGCTAACGTTGACAAGCAGGTTGGCCCTCGCGGCCTCCGCCGCGAGCACGCCCACGCAGTCCGTCGTTATGCCCGGTACGAGACCGCCCATCAGCACTATCTTGTGGACCTTGCTCACCAGCGCTGCGGTCTCGAGGTCCCTCACTATCGAAGAGTGGACGTCAAGGCGCTCGCGCTCGAAGACGCCCTTGACGGTGAGGGCGTTTATCCTGGTGAAGTAGATGCTAATCGCGTCAAGGGTCATGTTGTCCTTTATGCCCTTCCGGACCTGGTTCAGGTACCACTTGTTGGCGTTGCCTCCGCCGACTATGATTATGAACCTGTGGTCCTTGTCTCGCTTGAGGAGAGCGGCGAACCTATCCAAGAAAGATAGGTCTATGCCTGACTCCTTCGAGACTATGCTGCCCCCTAGGGAGATGCATACGGTCTGCATCGGTACACTCCTTTGGCCCTTAGACTATTGCCAGCAGCGCGAGGCTCACTATCAGTCCTACCACGATGCTTATCGCAATGAGCAGGAACAAAGTGGACAAGACCATGGTCACGAATGCCCTTAGTCTTGTCGTCCTGTGCTGGTTTGCGAGAGCCGCGATCATCACCACGAGTCCCCATATCAGGACTATGGCGTATATCGACGGGCCCACGAAGGCTATCGTCAGAAGCCAGTAGAACAGCACGAGAGGACTTACCCCGTAGATGACAGCGGCGAGCGTTGCATCGAACTTCTTGCTTGCCGTGCCGAAGAACGCGCCGACTCCCTGGTAGAACACCGAGAAGATGACGATCGCTATTGGCAGCAGCACCCACAGGAAGATTATCGGGTACGCTACGTCAGCATAAACGCCGAAAGCGCTGGCGATTGCCGATGCGAGCTGCGTGTTTGTAGGCAGCAGCTGCACGCTTGTCGGGGAGACTATCGAGGTTATCCTCGTTACGGCGTAGTTGAACGCCTGTCCGAAGGCGTTGCCGAACACTGCCGTGAAGGCTACCGCGATTAGTATGTACAGTATCAACGGTACTATCGTAAGCTTGTAATAGTATGCAAACGCGTCAGCAGGCTTCATGCCCTTCATGGTGGCCTTGCCAGGGTTCTGCATAATATTCATGGCTTTTTGTAGGTCTTCTACTATTACCATTATTTACACCGAGATAGCTTCGATTGTAAGGTATTTAAACCTTGCTAAGCATAATAATGGTGTCAACGGCCATAGGAACGGGGAAACGCCCGAACCCATACCGAACTCGGAAGCTAAGACCGTTCACGATACGAAATACTGCGTCCAACGCGGGAACGCGTATTGCTGTTGACATTTTTACGATCCTTAGCCGTGACGCCGTTCTTGACAGAGGCTTTTTTCGCATGAAAACGTGCCTACGGCAACCATTAAATACCAGCTTGATGGGAGTCTAGCTATGGGAAACAATCCTTCTCCGAAGCAGAGCACTTTAGTGCTGCAAAGAGGCGACAGGGTCTCGACCCCCATGGTAATATTGACAGGATCAGCCGCAGTGATGCGTTTCGGTGGCTCTGACCTTACACTCTTATTGCGGAACGGGTACCTTGGCGTCCAGTACTCCGAGCAACTGAGGAGCTGGGTTGCGACCGTGAACGATGCCGTGGTCGCCACTAAGAGTGCTTTGCTAAAGTCCTTGAAAAGGCAGTGCAGAAAGAACGAGATGCCAGGTGCGTCGTCTACTTGGTGGCCCAAGCAGTACAAAGGCAAACCGGGCACTTACAGGACTACTGTAGGAGAGGTGGCAATCTGGACCTCTGACTATCTAGTTGATAGAGAGAAGGGGCATAGTGATACACTGCTCTCCCCTAGCCTGTCCATAACCTTCAAGACTGCGAACTTTACGCCGATAAGTCCAAGGATGGATGTTCACCTCAGCGCAGACAGACCACGCCCTATTGGAGAGTCGCTCGCAGTCCTGGGCGTCCTGGTACGTGCAGAAGTCATCGCGGCAAAAGGGAACCCGGAGCCTTTAGAGAAGGTCGAGAATGCCTTAACGTGGCGCGAGAAAGCCGTGCTAACGGTCGTACGCAAGTCTGCAGGTGGGAAAGACGTTCACCTATGTGACAAAGATGCTGATTTCAGGCATAGGCGCAAGCTTGCGCTCAGCTTCGAAAAGCAAGAAGGCCACACTGCAGAAGGGACTGTGTGCGTGGTTGATGCGGCGAAAGTGCCCGCCGTGCTGAAGAAAGACGTTGCGCATGTGTTAGGCCCGAACTACGGGATGTGAGAGTCGGTTATCTGTTCCGGTTATAAAGCTCGTTTACTGCATTTAGGAGAAGCTCGCGGTACTCGTTGTCGGGCATCTTGGCGCCGTACTTCTTTATGAGCGCCTTGGCCTGGTCGCCGTACCCGTTCGCGGTCTTTGTGGCGTACTCGATTCCACCGTACTTCTTCACCATCTCTGCAAGGAAGTCTATCTCGTCCTTCGTCTTGTCGGCACGCTTCTTCCTGTAGATTGCGTCTATCTTCGCCTTCTCCCGCGCGTCGGCGCTCTTGTAGGTCTGCAGTATGATCAGCGTGAGCTTGCCCTCGTACAGGTCGCCGTACTTCTGCTTGCCGAAGGACTCGTCTGCAGTCATGTCCAGGATGTCGTCAACTATCTGGAACGCCTTCCCCGCCGCGGTGCCGATCTCCTTAAGCTGCGCCAGCACGCTGTCCGGCTGGCCAGCTGCTATGGCGCCGAGCTGCATCGGGCCGTAGACGGTGTAGTAGCATGTCTTGCTGTCGACTATCCTGAAGTACAGGTCCTCTGAGCCGGACTCGATGTCCTTGGTGTCGTGTATGAACTTGTTCTCCACGAACTGCCCCTCCACTGTGTACTGGAGCATGTCATAGAACTTCTCGAAGAGCCTGTTGCCCTTCTCAGGCCCAGCCTTCAGCATGTAATCCTTGATGATCCGCCACATCGCAATGTGCCCGGAGTTCGTGGCGTTGAGGGAGTGTATCCATCCGTACAGCTTCTGCGCAGCGGGCTTGCCCCTGCGGAGCTCCGAGTCGTCCTCGATGTCGTCCTGCATGAGGATCCACTCCTCCGAGAGCTGCTGCGCCGCTGCCGGGAGTACGAGGTCGTCGATCTTTGCACCGTAAAGCTGACCTGTGAGAAGGAGGAGCCCTGGCCTGCGGTAGTTGCCCTGCCTGTCGATGTAGTCGCGCATTATGCGGTAGTGCTCCTCGGGTTCCTTGATCGGCACGTAGGAGCAGATTGTGTCGTAGACCCGTTTCTTGTTGAGCGCGACGTACTCTTTGAAGTCCATGTCAGACCTTTATCTCGCCGCTCTCGACCTTCTTCAGGGCCTGCTTCGCGTCGACCCCTTCGACGGTTACGTTCATTGACTTGCACGTCCCTATGACCTGCTTGACCTTGCTCTTGAGCGGTCCGTACAGCGTCGACTCCTTCGCCTGGGCGACCTTCTTGATCTGCTCTATTGTGATGTTGCCCACGACCTCGTCCTTGGTCTTGGCGCCCTTCGCCACGCCTATCTCCTTCAGGATCAGTGCGCTTGTCGGCGGCGCGCCTATCTCGACCCTGAACGCCTTCGTTGTGGAGTCGACTATGACCTTGACCGGTATCTTGATGCCCTCGAAAGCCTTAGTCTTGGAGTTTATCTCCGCGATGATGTTCGCAACGTTGACTCCGAGAGGCCCTAGTGCGGGGCCGAAAGGCGGTCCGCTTGTTGCCTTTCCTCCTTCTATCAGTCCGTTTATTGTGACTTCGCTCATATCTACACCTTTTCTGCTTTTTCTATGATTCTTGCAGCGCTAGCCTTCGTGGTTACCGGGATTGGCACGGCCACGTCCATGAGCTCGACCGTTATCTCGTCCTTGGATGCATCGACCTTGATGACCTTGGCCTTGTATCCCTTGAACGGTCCTGTCGAGAACTCTATTATGTCGTTGACTGCGATCTCCTGGACCTTCTTTGTCGTCGCTATCATCCTGTCGAGCTCCTCCTGCGCCAACGGGTGCGGGAGCATGCCCTTGACGTGCGGCTCGTTCATTATCAGGTCCCTGCACGCAACCTCGTTCTCTGCCTCGAGCACGAGATAACCCCGCATTCCCTCAACGAGGACGATGGCGTAAACAGGGATGGTTGTCTTGCTTACTTTCGTCTCCAAGATGTCTGCCGTGATCTTCTCTTGGCTCGATGTGACTCTTACTACGAAGTACATATCGTTACCTAAAAAGCGGTTAAACTAACCCTTTTGATAGACATGGGTTAAACAGGTTTATATAGGTTGCGCTGATAGTTAATGTCGGGGGTTTTTATGAAGTTTAGCAAAGTCTTGACGGTCAATATAGGTGAGGCTGGTTTCGATAAGGCGTATTGGAGTAAGATAGATGAAATCTGTGAGAAAAGAGTCTCATTGCCGAAAGAAAGCCCGCAGATTCCCAAGGAGATCTCAGACGCGGACGCTTTGTTCATCGGGTTCGGAGTGAAGGTGGATAGGGATCTCATCGACAAGGCGAAGAAACTCAGGTACATCGCCTCTTATGGCACCTCGTACGGAACTATCGATGTCGGGCATGCCAGCACTAAAGGGATCGTGGTGACGAACGTTCCCGGTTACAGCACGGAATCTGTAGCCGAGTTCGTTTTTGGCTGCGTAATCGAATCTTTCAGAGAGATTGAGAGGGCAAAGTCGGAAGCCAGGAAAGGCGTGTACTCCGAGGCAGGCTTCGGTGCGACCGAGATCAAAGGCAAGGTCTTCGGCGTGATAGGCCTTGGAAGGATAGGAAGGCGGGTCGCTGAGCTTGCCCGAAGCTTTGGCGCAGATGTCAGGTACTGGTCGAGAAACCGAAAGATGGATGTAGAAGCCAAAGGGGTAAGATACGAAGAACTGGATAAACTGATTTCTGAATCTGACATCCTGTCCATCCATTTAGCGTTGACAAAAGAGACAGAAAACTTCATGAATGAACAGAGACTCGATAGGGTGAAGAAAGGTGCGCTCCTGATAAACACCGCACCCATGGAGATAGTCAGCGTTCCTGCACTGGAGCGCAGGCTGAAGAAAGAGGACCTGACGTTCATTCTAGATCATTCTGACGAAATGAGGGAGGAAGATCTCAAACTGCTTTCCAAGTATAAGAACTGTGTGATATATCCCCCCATAGGCTACATCTCTAAGGAAGCCAGGGTAGAGAAGCAGCGGATCT
This sequence comes from Microcaldota archaeon, assembly GCA_030040265.1. Lineage (GTDB taxonomy): Archaea > Micrarchaeota > Micrarchaeia > Micrarchaeales > CABMGC01 > JAKAWC01. Next base: position 4,333 of record JASHUB010000002.1, on the reverse strand, counting down.
TCGTTGATAACATAGAGGCGTTCCTTAAGAACAAACCACAGAACACAGTTTGATGGCAGATGAATATGACAGCCGTCGCAAGTTATAGGACACTTCTTCTAAAGTCTCTTGGGAAGAAGAGTTACGACGAGGCGACAAAGAGCTTCGACGTGCTGGGCGGCACCGCCGTAATAGACGCCGAGCCGAAGGTCGCGAAGAAGGTTGCTGACGCGCTGATGCGTTCGAATCCGAGGATAAGCACTGTGCTCAGGAAGGGCGGCGCGGTCAGCGGCGAGTTCAGGACCCGTAAATACTATTACGTGAAGGGCAGGCGGAGTTTCGTCGTCGAGCACAGGGAGAACGGATGCGTCTTCAGGTTCGACATACGGAAGACGTACTTCTCGCCGCGCCTGTCGTTCGAAAGGGCGCGCATTGCCGCGATGGCGAAAGACGGTGAGACGGTCGTGGATATGTTCGCAGGCGTCGGCCCGTACGCCATAGAGATCGCGAAGTCGCACAAGGCTTCGCGCGTCGTTGCGATCGAACTGAACAGGGACGCATACGAAAGCATGGTCGAGAACATCAGGCTCAACAAGGCTGGCAACGTGACGCCGCTGTGCGGCGACGCGAAGAAACTTGTCGCGAAGTACTCGCGTAGCGCCGACAGGATAATCATGCACCTCCCGAAGAGCGGGCCGGAGTTCCTCGAAGCAGCGGAGGGCATGGCGCGGAAGGGATGCGTCGTCCATTATTACGCGTTCGGCAGCATCGATGGCGCGTTCGAGGAGAACGAGAAGGTCCTGCGGGACTTCTTCAGGAAGAAGAAGCGGCGAATCCGTGTGCTGTCAGAGCGGCAGGTAAGGCCATACTCGGCCTCGGAGATCGAGGTTGTTATCGATTTCGCGGTCGGCTAGCAAATAAGTATATAATGATTGTCAGAGAATCCTACTCGATTCGATGCGAGAGCTGAAGGCGCAGTCCGCGGTGGAGTTCCTGACGACCTACGCGTGGGCGCTCACCATCGTGGTGATATTCGTGGCTTTCGTGATCGCCGCGGTCGGCTTCAGAAGCCCAACTTCCTTCACGACGTCATCTTGTTATCTTACGGCCACGGTGCCGTGCCAGGAGCTGCTGTTCCAGACGCGGCCTTCGATGTCCGAATCGTACGCAACGCTGGTCTTCATCAACGGCCTCGGCACAGCAATCACGTTCCCGCAGAATTCGGTCTCGATGCAGGTTGGATTCTCTAGCATAGAATACTACGGCACGTGCCTTCCGGCTGACGCACCTGCAGACTCTACCGTGATCTGCAACGTCACGCTGCCAGGATTCTCGCCTGACGTGGGCGCTGAGGTCGACACCAAGTTCACGCTCAGCTACGGGATATGCGACCCGTCGGGATGCCCGCCATCAATCTACAACACGAGCGGCGACTCAACCGGCACGGTGTCATCGTACAGCGCTGCGACGAGCGTCGTGGACCTGCAGACCAGCACGGGCACAGGATCGATAGCCGTGAGCGGGGTGGCGTATCCGAGCAACACCTACATCAGATTCATAAACGGCATCTCGTACCAGGTGGATGCACTGCCCACAAGCGGCAACGTCTTCTCCACATGGGCCGGCAGCCCGGGAATCGCGGTGGCGAACACGGTCTCCGCAGTAACTAACGTTACAACTTCCGCGTCCGGCAGCCTCATCGCGACGTTCACGTGAGGGTCGGGGTTACTTAAAAATGGAGTCGTACTTGTTGCCCTGGTCGTCCGTTATGTGGATGCACTCGCCCTCGCACTCTATCAGGCACGCCTGGCAGAGTATGCACGCTGGTCCCTGGACCGCGACGGACAGTCCGCCGCTGCCTCCCTCGTACTTGTCCGCGAAGTGCTTGTGGCCGTCCTGGACGTCCTTCCACTTTGCGACCACGTCTGGCTGCGACGTCCCGGTCCACTTCATGCCGTCTGGGGCGCTGTCGCTGTTCGCGTTCGGCCCGCTCCTGTCCTCCATCGTGAATACCGCTACCGGGCACACGTCGTGGCAGTGGGCGCATCCCGTGCACTTTGCCTTGTTTACGTAAACATCCATCTGTTCACCGATGTAAGACCTTTCTATTTTGAAAGGTATTTAATATGTTTTATCAGGCATGAGAATTGACATATAACAGACTCATACGGCTGTGACTTTCGCCCCTCTGACGACGAAAGCAGGAGACACGTACGGGTCGCCGTCGGCGTCCCACGACGTTGTCTGGGCTGCTTCCTTCGTCGTCTTGTCTATGCTGCTTATCATCCTGAGCATGTTGTCGCTTATCCTTATCCCGACCATCGAGTTGACGTCGCCCTGCTTGATCGAGTACTTCCTCTCGCCCTTCTCGATGTAAACCGTCAGGTCGCGCGGCATTGTTGAGAAGTCGCCTGTGAAGTAGTTGCTGTATCTGGTGTACCATCCGTTGGTCACGAGGATGCCCTTCTTGACGTCCTTGATCAGCGCGTCTAGGTCCTTGACAGTCTTCTTGTGCTTCATGAACATCGTGTTCGAGCTCGGGTCCACGAGGCCTGCGTTGCCGGTGCTCTTCGTGCCGTACTTCTTCGCAGTCGAGTAGTTGTGCAGGTAGTTCTTGAGGACGCCGTTCACTAGGACAGGGGTGGTCTGCGTCGGGTGGCCCTCGTCGTCGAACGGGAGCGTCAGCACCACGTCCCTCGAGTCCCCGACGTCGTATATCGAGAGCCCCTTGTCGGCGACCTGCTTGTCCATCTTGTCGGTGAGCACGCTTCCCTGCTCCACGTCTCCCATGCACGCGAACGACGTGACGTGCGTCAGCAGATGGCCGCCTGGCGATGGCATGTATATTATGTCGTACGTGCCGTTGTCGACCCTGCCCCTCTCCTTCATCGACCTCGACATCTCAGCCACGTCCTGCCCGAGCTTCATCGGGGACAGCCCGGAGAGCTGGGGGGACATGTGGTTGTCCTGGTATGATCCGTACTCGGAGAACGCCCTGAGCGAGAGCCTCGCCTTTGAGCGCGTTGCTTCCGCATCGACGTTCTTGCTGGACGCGAGGCTCATTTTGGAGTATGACATGTGGAGCGTGCCCGCGACGTTCGTTGCGCCGTTGTCCAGCGCCTCGTTCACTGCGGTGTTGGCGATGTCGGCCATCTTGCCGTTCTCTCCGAACTTTATCTCCTTGTCACCGTATGCGCTGAACGCGTACTTGAACGGGCCCTCCGCGAGGCCGTAGTAGTCCGTCTTGGGCTTCACGTAGCCTATCGCCTGCTTCGCCTCCTTGACCTTCGCCTTTATCGAGGCCTCGCCCAGCTCCTCTATGGATGTCATGAGTATCCTGTTCTTGCTGGCGACGTAGAGGAACGCGGACTCGTCGTACTTGTCCACTATCGAGTCGACCTTCGAGTTGGTGATCTTGAGGTAGCTCATCCTGGCGTCCGTAACCATCGCCAGGGCCTCGTCGAACCCCTGCTCCAGCGCAGACTTGACTATGAATCTTGCCTTGTCCTCCATGTCATCTACCGAATGAAAGCAGCATGGACGGCCCGCCCATCGTGACCGCGAGGCCCTGCATGGGCTCGCCCTTGCCGCAGTTTGCGAGGTGCAGCTCGAATTCGTTGCTGCGCATCTTCACGGCATTCCAGAATTCCAGCGTGCCGCGCTCCAGCTTGAAGTTCTTGATCGGCTTGTCTATCGCGCCGTTCTTTATCAGGTATGCCTCGTTGCCCTGGTAGCGCGAGAACGACCTTGTGTCGTCGATGTTCCACTCCATGAAGTTCTTCATGTACACTCCGTCTTTGGCCTCTCCCAGCAGCTCGTCGAGATTCGCCGTGCCGCGCTCTACATACGAGTTGGACATCCTCACCAGCGGCTCGTTGGCGTAGCTGTCCGACCTTGCGGAACCGTTGGACTTCGCCTTGAGGAGGTGAGCGTACGCCCTGTTCGTGAGCAGCTCCTTCTGGTATCCTTTGTCCACCATGACCTTCGGCCTTGCCCTGACGCCTTCGTCGTCGTACTCGTAGTATCCGTAGCTGCCCTTGAGCGTTGGGTTGTCTATTATGGTAGCCTCGCTGCTGCCGATCTTCATCCCTAGTTTGTTGAGCGTGAGGTAGCTGAGGCCTGCCTGCGACGACTCCCTTCCGAATATCCTGTCCGCCTCGTCCGGGTGGCCGACGCTTTCGTGCACCGCGATGCCGGTTATCTCCGGAGCGACCACCACGTTCTTCACCTTCTTGAGCGCGGCGTCGCTGAGCGTCACTCCCTTCTCGATGACGTTCTTCAGCGCGGTTATCTCGTCCAGCGTCATCTTGAGAGTGTCTGCGAACTTGAACGCCTCGTACCCACCAGTGCCGCC
>JASHUB010000001.1 GCA_030040265.1 Microcaldota archaeon | reverse complement strand
AACGATGGCGTGCTGGGGTGGTCGAACGGGATGAACGCTGTATCAATCCCAAAACCTTTCGCTGTTTTGAGCAGAGACTGCATCTCCAGGAATTTATCCTGGAGGGCCGCCGATACCTTCCTCTTGAGCTTCGGTCCGGCACCCGGAACGTAGATGTTCTGCTTAACCCATCTGCGCAGCGCGTTGCTCCCCATCTCAGTTATATTGGCAGCGAACTCGGTCGCCCTCTCAAGGTCTGCCAGTTCCACGAGGATCGAAATGGAAGCTGGTCTCTCCTTCCTGAGCTGCTCCTTGAGTCCGCCAATCGCCCTGGTGGTCAAGTTCGTTTGGTGCACGTCCGCCAGATACCTGACGTGTACGTTGCCGGGCATGCTGGTCTCTATGCCCATGCTCGTATTTAAACCTGCTTGGGGAACCGTGCAGGAGGAATGCAGGGGGATGGATTTGACTCTCTCAACCGGCTAATCGATGACCTTCAAATGGCTAACTTTCTTAAACTCAGCGTCGAAGGACGCCAATGCAGATATCGCATGCATCTCCGAAACGGCAATCGTGCTGCAATCAGTGAAACTTAGTTTATGGCCTTCTTGGTTCTTGAAGATCTCTCGCGCATGCGCAAAGGCCGTCGCATCTATCTTGAACAGTTGCAGGTTCAGTAGTTTGTCGCCTTCCAAGGAGGTTCGCTTTGCGTCTTTCAGCTTGCCGAGCATGACGGTCATTATCTCATCGAATATGAAGTCCGTTATGGCCTGGGCTCCGTACTCCCCAGAGTCTAAATGGCGTTGAATCTCAACCGCCCTTGCGTGGTTCTGGTCTGTCGTGTTCAAGTAGGAAACAACAAAACTGGTATCGAGGAGGATCATCGTCTAACCGTATAATATCTTGTCTATTTCCTCGCTGGTCCGCTCCGTTCCCTTGCCCCAGTTGAACGGCTTGAGGTCGCTTAGTTTAGCTCCTTTTTCCTTTTTGCTTTCCTTTGACCACTTCTCCATCGCGATGGAGAGAGCGTCGCCGAGTTTCATTCCTTCACGCGCCGCCTTGGCTTTGAATTCCCTGAAAACGTTCTCTTGAAGGCCTCTGATTGTAATATTCATACAAATCATCATTATCATACATGTTTGAAATGATATTTAGTCCTTTCGGTAGGGTCGAGACCTTTGAAAAATAAGATGCAGGGGGAGAGATTTGAACTCTCGTAGCCCTAAGGCAGCAGGCCCTGAACCTGTCGCGTTTGACCAGGCTCCGCCACCCCTGCGGTGGAGATAACTTGTACGCTCATCCTTTTATTCGTTGGGTTATATAAGATGTTCGCAAGCTGGTCTTATGCTGATCGGTATAATCGGCGCGCCGAACAAGGGCAAGAGCACGCTCTTCTCCGCGCTGACGATGATAGAAGTGGACATCGCAGACTACCCGTTCACTACCATAAAGCCGAACATGGGCGTCGGTTACGTCACCAAGAAGTGCGTTGATGCGGAGCTGGGCGTGAAGTGCAACCCGAGGAACTCTGCGTGCATCGATGGGACGAGAAGGATACCTGTTACGCTGATAGATGTGGCGGGGCTTGTGCCGGGTGCGCATCTCGGGAAGGGCATGGGCAACCAGTTCCTCAACGACCTGATAAACGCTGACGTGCTCATCCAGGTCGTAGACCTGAGCGGAAAGACAGACGTCCAGGGCAACCTTGCAGGGTACAGCAGCCCCGCTGAGGAAGTGGCTATGGTGAAGGAGGAGCTAGCGTCATGGATCGGCGGCATAATAACAAAGCACCTCAACACGCTGTCGAAGAGAAAGGACGGGGACCAGGCTCTATACGAGCTGTTCACCGGCTTCAGGATCAGCATAGAGCAGATACGCGAGGCTGCGCAGAAGAACGCGCTTCCGCTCTCCAGCATAAACTGGAGTGAGCAGGAAGCCGCCTCGTTCGCCGGCGCGCTGCTCCAAGTGAACAAGCCGGTCATGGTCGCCGCCAACAAGATGGACAAGGTATCTCAGAAGGAGCTCGCCGCGCTGAAGGAGGCCCTTCCTGGCTACGTTGTCGTGGGCTGCTCCGCAGCCACGGAACTTGCGCTAAGGAAAGCTGCAAAAGCCGGCTTTGTGGATTACACTCCTGGTTCAGACTCGTTCGTGCAGAAGAAGGCTCCGGGAATCGGGCAGAAGAACGCCCTGGAGTTCATGGCCAAGTACTTGAAGGAGAATAGAGGCACGGGCATCCAGGAGCTGTTGAACACCGCCGTGTTCGGTTTCCTCAAGAAGATAGTGGTGTACCCTGTAGAGGACGAGAACAAGTTTACGGACCATTCCGGAAACGTCCTGCCTGACGCCGTGCTCCTTACCGAAGGCTCCACTCCGGTCGACCTGGCAGCAACTATACACACGGACCTAGCAAAGCACATGCTCTACGCCGTTGACGCAAGGAAGAAACTGAGGCTTGCGAAGGACTACAGGCTCAAGGACGGCGACGTCATAAAGATAGTGAGCTCTGCAAAATGAGGCTTACCTGACCACGGATATGAATGGGGTTGACGGCCTCATGTTCTCCATCTTGTTCTCGATTGCAGCCCTGACCCTTGCAAGGCTCCCCGTGCCGAGGGCCTCGATGCCCTCACGCGTGTTGAACAACTCCTTTGCCGCGGCGGCCGCGTTCCTAGCTGCGGCGGTTGCCTCGTTCCTTGCGAAGAGCCTCGGATCCATTTCGGGGCTGAGCGGAACTGGCGCGTTGTTGAACGCCTTCTCGACTATGCTGGATATGGCATGTCCGGCCAGCTCTGCGTCCTTTCCGCTTGGCGCCTGGAACGATGCATCGAGGAAGTCGTAAACATTGGTGAAACTCTTGGTCACTCTTGATACGGCATACGCAGACAGAACCACATCGTTGACTGCTTTCGGATCGTTGAACTTCGCGTCAGCCTGTGCGAGCCTGCCCTCTATCATCGCCCTCGAATTGACGCTCTTCGGTTCGTTCCCAAGCGCGCCTATGTTCTCGTAGATTTTATTGAGCGCCTGGGTCCTGACCGGGCCTTCTGCCGTTCTCTGCTCTGCAAATGCGACTGCCATGTTCTCATCTCTATAATTAATTATAGCACAGACCGGCGTATATCTCTGCTTCTGCGTTTCGGCCCGTTTTTGTGGACGATTCGATACTTTCTGGCCGTATGTCTTGCTGATTGTCATGAAATGCGTTTTTCGGCAAAAAGACGAAAACGAGACAACCTTTTTAAATGAAAAAATCAAAATGGGTTTAGTGATTGCTTGCCCTTGTCATTCCCTGCGCACAGAGCCGGAATCAGCAGGACCGATGCTGCGATAGTGAGGGCAGCGACAAGGCTTGCTGAGATGGGGGACGACGTTTCGGGGCACGGAGATGTTTCTGACTACGCCAAGGCACCGGGAGCCGTGAACAAGGATTGGACTGCGACAGAGGCCAAGCAGGACGCCGCAGGCAGGTGGGCACGCAGAGCGACGGTCGCATTCTGCATGCTTGCTGCGGTTGGAAGGGGCTCCTCGCACGACAAAGCACAGATCGGAGACGCCCTGGCCGCGGCAGAGAAAAATATCTCTGCGGCGCTAAGGACGCTCGGGCTGAAGGCAGACTTCTCTGTGGTCGGAGACCTGAGCGTCGACATCGCGGGGATGAGCAGCGAGGAGGTGCGCAGCGCACTGGTCAATCTCGGAAGGAAGATCATGTCAGGTTCTGGTAATGCAGTTGATGACTCATTGATAAACGCGGTCATGAGGACCCAGTTTGCAAAGCTCCTCAGCGTTCACGAGTCGCTGCTTAGGGCGACAGCAAGGAATGCGCCTCACGTTGTCACGAAACGCCCGCTTAGTCAAGATGCGAAGGATATCGTCGACAGGTGCTGGGTGGACGATGACGATGTCGCAGAGAGGTTTGCAAGTACCCAGGCTGCAATAGAGGAGGAATTCGGTCATCTGAGGATGCTTGAGAAGCACCTGAAAGGGCTATCGCTTGCGGTTATGAGCGTGAAGAACGAGAGGAACCCTTCATCTCGCGGCGAGCACCTTGGGACGCTGAAGATAGTTATCGGGAGGAGCGCAGTCATGGCCGGCTCTGCGATTCCAAACGGCGGCAACAGCTTGACGGAGATCAAGGCCATGCAGATTCTTGGAAGCCACCTTTCAGCCGAAGACGTGCTCCAAAGGATACTGAACCTAAAGGCGTGCTCCGATGACCCAGAGATCAAGAGATATCTTAATGCGTTGCTCTTCGGGCTTGATCACTCATCGTACAGCGCAATGTCTTCATCCGGAAGGACTGGGACCGCAGATTTTGGCGTTGTGGTATACGGGGCGCTCTACGAAGCCCTCCCCTCCGGAGGCATATTCCTTGACCAGGACGTCGATGCCGCAAGCGAAAGGGTGCAGAAGCGACTGGAAGACATGAACGTTGGGGAAGAGATAGTGGCCCGCAGGGAGAAGCTGCGCTCGGACTGGCTTGCGCTTTGCGATGAGATGGCAGAGCACTCTGGCAGAGGCCATAACAGCATAGATGGTGCAAGGAAGCTGTCGGATAATGTCCATGCACTGGATGAGAACCTTGAGCGGGAGGCTATGGTTGGGCGCATTAGTAGTGCCACGGCCGTCGCAGAGAAGAAGTCGCAGGTTTTTGAGGCCGATTGGCAGGGAAATGCGGAAGCGACCTTCAAGGATGGGGACAACTTATAGCACTTTCCTCGAGTGGGAGAGCACAGCGAACACCATCGAAACGCCTATCAGGACCAGGATCGGCAGCGCAAGGTTGCTCAGCAGGAATATGATGGACAGCAGCGGCACCGCGTTCGGGACGCCGTAGTACAGCGTCATGTAGATCACGACTATTGCGACCAGGTAGACGAAAGCGGCGTACACGCCGTTGAGCAGCCCGGACCTGAGCGCGCTCTGGATGTCCTTCGACTTCAGCCCGACCTCTGCGCCTATCACCGCGCCCACTATCAGTGGAAGTATTATGGTGCCAGGTATGAAGAGAAGGAAGTTGGCTACGCCGTTGACTATGCCGTACACCGAGCTCGCTGGGGTGAGAAGCCCTGAGAGAGTTATGACTATCTTCAGCACAAGCCCGATGATCAGCAGCACGACCCATGCTATCATGGGTCCTGCGATGTTGACCTGTTTCTTCTGGGCCTTTTCGGCATTTGCTGCTTCTTCGTTCTCCTCTTCCTCGCTCATCGTTTCAGCCTTGACAATAGTATGTGTTGGCAAACAAGCTTTATATACTTTCGGAAGCCGCAGCAGGCAAGGCTTAAATGGCTTGCATTAGCACTAGCATCAGTGATGGCATGGCAATCGGGCAGGACGCGCTCCTGAATGCAGTAAGCGCCAGCGAGGACGCAATGGTATCAACGCTGTCAAAGATCATTGCGATAAGGTCGGTGTCCCCCAAAAGCGGGGGACAGGGGGAGTCGAAGCGGGCAGATTACCTGCAGGGCGTGCTGAGGGACTGGGGCTTCAGGACCGAGAGATACGATTACAAGGACGACACCGGAACGGCACGGTCGAACGTTGTTGTGAGGTACGGTAGCGGCAAGCGGACGCTGTGGATGGTGGCGCACATCGACACAGTCTCTGAGGGAGACCGCTCGCTGTGGAGGAGCGACCCGTTCAAGGCGGTGGTCAAGGACGGAAGGGTATACGGCAGGGGCTCGAGCGACAACGGGCAGTCGGGAGTGGCCAGCATGTACGCCCTGAAGGCGTTGAAGGAAACGAAGGCCAGACTGCGGTACAACTTCGGGCTGGCGCTAGTAGCCGACGAGGAGCTTGGAAGCGTGTGGGGCATAGATAGGCTCATCAAGGACGGGGTGTTCGGAAAGGATGACATGTTCGTGGTGCCGGACTGGGGGACGAGGAATGGACAGGACATAGAGGTCGCAGAGAAGGGACTCCTCTGGCTCAAGTTCACCGTCACCGGGAAGCAGGTGCACGCGAGCACGCCACAACTGGGAATGAACGCTTACAGGCAATCAATCCTTTTCCTGGCCGAGATCGACTCGTTCCTGCACAAGAAGTACAGCGCGCGTGACTCGAGGTTCTCGCCCGACGTTTCCACTTTTGAGATGACAAAGCACGAGAAGAACGTGGACAGCGTCAACATAATACCGGGCAGCGAGGTCTCTTACATCGACTGCAGGGTGCTTCCGCAGTACAAGCTTGACAGCGTGCGGAGGGACGTCGGACGGATCGCAAGGAGGTACAAGAAAGTGGGCATAAAGATAGAGCAGTTCAACAGGGCTGACGCAGCCCCACCTACAAAAAGCGACGCGGAGGTGGTTAGGCTTCTTTCAGGCGCGATCAAAGACCTGCGCGGCCTGAAGCCGAGAGTCGTAGGCATCGGCGGTGGGACATGCGCCGGTTTCTTCAGGCACGCCGGTTATCCTGCTGCTGTCTGGAGCACGGAAGAGGACGTTGCGCACCAGCCAAACGAATACGCGATAATAAGTAACATGGTGAACGACGCAAAGGTGATAGCGTCGCTCTATGTCTAATTGCCGATGTTCTTGAATATGGTGCGCAGTATCGCCAAGCCATCGTTGAACGACCTGAGCTTTCCTTCGCCTGAGACGCGCTTCTTCTCGTAGCTCGGGACCTCGATTATCCTGAGGCCGGCTTTCTTCGCCTTTATGTTTATCTCGGTCTCTATGCCGAAGCCGGCCTCCCTGAGGCGGAGCTTCTGCGCCACTCCTTTCCTGAAGCTCCTGTACCCGTAGCACATGTCCGTGTAGTTCGAGCCGAATATGATGTTGACCAGCGTCACGAAGACCTTGTTGCCAAACACCCTGAAGAATGGCATGTCGGCCGAGCCGCCGCCTATTATGAAGCGCGATCCCATGCACACGTCGTATCCGACGTTTATCCCATCGATCAGGAGCCTCAGCTCCTTCGGCTCGTGCGACAGGTCCGCATCCATCATGACGACCACGTCGCCCTTTGCGCTGTTGAGCCCATGTATGAGCGCAGAGCCCTTGCCGTTGTAGTCGTAGAGGATCCTTGCGCCCTTCCGCTTTGCGATCTGAACCGTTCCGTCCTTGGACGGGCCGCCCCTTCCGCCGTCCACAACTATTATCTCGTACCTGTAGAGGTCGTCCAGCTGGGCCTTGACGCCATCGAGCATGGGACCTATGTTCCGCTCCTCGTTCAGTGTCGGAACGACTATTGACACCGATTGTTTCTTCTCGGGCATTTGATTCACTAAGCATACTACATATGCCTTTAAAATACTTGAATCTCCATTAAGGACGTTTCTGGGAGAACATATTTATATCACAAAACAGAGAGATTAGTCTGCATGTCCGGTGCAAAATTCGCTAAGCTTACGCTCACAGCTCTTCGGTCAAACTTCGCGGAGCTGAGCCACCCGTACAAGCTCACGTTCTCGATGACCTATCTGTGCCAGAGCAGGTGCCTGACGTGCTCCATCTGGGAGATAAAACCAAAGGGCGAGCTGACGCTGGACGAGATAAGGCAGTTCGCCCAGAAGAACAACTACTTCAAGTGGATCGAGCTCACTGGAGGGGAACCGTTCCTGCGCAGCGACATAGTCGAGATAGTGCGTGCGTTCAAGGAGAACTGCAAGGACCTCTTTCTGCTAACGATGCCGACGAACTCGCTCTGCAACCCGGACATGGTCGCGCTGAAGATAGAAGAGATGCTGAAGATGGGCGTGCCCATGATCACCATAACGCTGAGCCTTGACGGGTACAGGGAGCTGCACGACAAGATACGGGGCATTCCGGGCAACTTCGACAAGGTCATGGGCATGGCGAGGAGGCTGCACGACCTGAAGGTGAAGTATCCGGGCCTCGCATTCGTGTTCGGCTACACGATGAGCAAGTTCAACACCGGGCAGTTATACAAGACCGTCGATGAGGTGAAGAAGGAGCTTCCGTGGGTCACGTTCAAGGACTTCCACGTCAATGTCGGCCAGGTCTCGGACATCTACTACTCCAACACCAAGCTCGACTTCAGGGCCGACAGGGAGGCCCTCGCCGGAGAGATAGACGAGATTGTCAAGAAGAGGCCGCTGGAGCTGGACTCGCTGCCGATATTCTCGAAGTCGATAATAGAGGGCGCGTTCATGAAAAAGCTCGTGACCTACGTGAAGGAGGACAGGATCCCGATGAAATCTAGGAGCCTGGACGCATCGCTGTTCATGGACAGCTACGGAAACGTCTACCCGTCGATAATGTGGGGCAGGAAGGTTGGCAACATAAGGGAGACCCAGTACAGCCTCGACCCTATCTGGCACGGTACGGAGGCAGATGAAGTAAGGAAACTAATCAAGGAAGGAAAGGAACCGAAGGCGTGGACGGCATGCGAGGCCTACCAGACGCTGGTCGGCAATGTGCTGAGCCTGCTCTGACCGCTTACTTCATGAAGTAGATCGGGCAGGACTTCGATTCCGTTCTCAGGACCTCTTGCAGCAGGACCGGAAGCTCGGCCAGCGACCTAAGAGTGTCGGATTCTATCCCGCTTGCGAGCAATTCCTTTGCGCGCTGCCTGATTGCGTCTTCGCTGGGCAGTTCTGTGAGCAGGTAGTTCAGTTGCGGCGTGTTTAAGGCGGCCTTTAGTTCATCTGCACTGCCGCCCACCGTCCTGTCCCGCACCAAGTACAGCCTTTGGAACTCCGGGTCGCTGAGGAGCGACGCCGCGGCCTCTTCTCTTGCAGCGTCTATCCTGAGCCTTTCGAGGGTGAAATCCAAGTACTCGCTCCGCAGAAACGAGCGCTCCTCTGCGCTGATCTCGCTGCTCGTCATCTTTTTTGTCACTGCACGGAGCATGGCGGACACGCGCGACTGCCTTGCTGAGCTGCAGTCCTCGCCGCTCGACGAGGCGGCTTCATCGATCATCTTGCCAAGCATGCGTTCGAAAGACTCCGCGAGGTTCGCCACCAGCACCGATTTGAGGTTGGTTATCGCGCCTCTCCTCCTCGCCACGGCATCGTCAAGCAGGGCGAGCGCGGCGACCTTGTCGGCTCCCCATAGGATGCTGTCAAGCGCGTGCTGCACGCCGTACGTGGCGTTCCTGATGTCCATCCTGAATATCCCAAGCTCCTCGGGAGCGCTTGCGCCGCTTCGGGCGACGGAAATGATTCCAAGCTCCCTCTGCGACAGCACTCTAGCCTGTGGATGCCTTGCAGTCCCTTCCGCCATCTGCGGTTCTGGCGCAGGTCGGACCGCGGCTCTCGCCGCATCGCCGATTGTTCCCACTACGGGTGTGACGCCGGACGGCGACTTTGGAAAAGCTAATTCTCCTCTCATAATTTCACAGAATCAAGGGGTAGGAGTATGAATTGCCAGGTATAAAAAGGTATCGTTCCGACGGAAGCACGAGCATTGGTAACAGATGCGGAAAAGATGGCGATGTGTTAGAATAATACTTAAATATCTTGTTGACTGATAGTATCTTGCTGATTTTCTCGTCAGCAGAGCTTGCAGGTTATGTACGTACTGGGGGTTTGGGACGGTCACGACGCCGGAGCTGCGCTGCTGCAGGACGGCAAGATAGTGTTCGCCGCCAATGAGGAAAGGTACACGAAGAGAAAGCTAGAGATAAAGTTTCCATTCAACTCGATAAAGGCGGCCCTCGACTACGCTAAGCTAAAGCCTACCGACATAGACACGATCGCGTTCCCCACAACGGAGTTCGCGAAGACCGCTTCGCGTCTGCTTCCCTACCAACAGGAGGTCTATTACAAGTTCAGGCGCAGGAAGCTGCCCCTTAGGCCCAAGCTTGAGTGGTGGATGCACTACATGAAGTACGCCCAGACGGGCATAGGCGTGCTGCCGGGATGCGACGAGGTAAGCAAGTACGTGGTCTCAAAGCAGCTCAGGAGCATGGGATTCGACAAGTTCAAGCTCTACTCGGTTGACCACCACGTCTCGCACGCGACCGGCACCGCGTTCACCTGCGGTTGGGATAAGGCGCTGGTCATAACGATGGACGGGCTCGGTGATGGACTCTGCGGCTCGATAAGCGTCATGGAGAACGGGAAGCTGGAGCGCAAGAGAATCATCCACGCGAAGGACTCGATAGGCATATTCTACGAGCAGGTGACCAACATCGTCGGCATGCGCGAGCTGGAGGACGAGGGCAAGGTCATGGCAATGGCCGACTACTCTTTCCCGTTCAAGTTCGAGGACAACAAGCTCAAGGACTTCTACACCGTCAACGGCACGGAGATAAAGGCGAAGTACGGCGCGGTCGCGCAGTACGACATGCTCTCCAGGCTGGCATGGACCATGCCGCGCGAGCAGTTCGCGTACATGGCGCAGCAGCTCCTCGAGAACGTGCTCGTCCAGTTCGTTCAGAACGCCGTCAATGAATACGGGATAGGGAACGTCGCGCTTTCCGGAGGCCTCTTCGCGAACGTGAAGGCGAACATGAAGATAAGGAACCTCGACGGGGTGAAGCAGTGGTACATCTTCCCGCACATGGGGGACGGGGGCATCGCCCTCGGAGCGGCGATGCAGGTCGATTACACGCTAAACGGTACGCACGCGTACCCGTTCGACGGAGCGTATCTCGGGAACGAGTTCGATGACACTTACACCGAGGCCGTGCTGAAGGCAGACAAGTCACTCGCCTACGAGGCGGACTCCGACAAGGCGTCCCACGCAGCGGACCTGATCGGCGAGGACAACTACGTCTTCTGGTACCAGGGCAGGATGGAGTACGGACCCAGAGCCCTAGGGGACAGGTCCATACTCGCCAAGGCGAGCTCCGAGGACGTGAAGGACAAGCTCAACATCTACGTGAAGCAACGCGAATGGTACCAGCCCTTCGCGCCGTCGATGCTCAGGACAGAGGCGGACAAGCTGCTGGACGAGGTCAAGGGATACGACAGGTTCATGACGATGGCGTACAAGGCGAAGGAGGACAAGCGCGACCTTCTGCACTCCGTAGTGCACGTCGACATGACCGCAAGGCCGCAGATGGTCGGCGACGAGAACCCCAACTACAGGGACATGCTGACCAAGGTCAAGAAGAAGCTGAAGTACGGGGTCGTGCTCAACACGAGCTTCAACATACACGGCCAGCCGATAGTCATGAGCCCAGAGGACGCGATCATGACGATGAAGAAGACGCAGACGAGGTACATGTTCCTGAACGGCTTCTTCGTCGAGAACAAGGAGGCCGCAGTATGATCATAGGATACGCGCTAGCAACGGTCTTTGCCGCGTCCCTTATAGGGCTTCTCGTCTCTGCGTGGATCTCTCGGAAGGACATCGCAGAGGTTCTCGACCAGTCAATGAACCTGCAGTCGTTCATTGCCGTGGCCCTAATAATCGCGTTCTTCGTGATCTTCGCCCTGCTTTTCGTGAGCGCGACATCTCAGCTGTATTTCGACGAAAACATCTACCAGGGCATCGCGCTGAACATACTCAATCACTTCAATGCCGTGTGGTGCCAGTACGGCACCGGATACGTGAAGCAGTGCTTCATCAACCAGGTGTACCACGACCCTGTGGAGGGCTCGTTCTACATCGCCATCGCCTTCGCGATTTTCGGGATAAAGCTTTCGACGGCGTACGGCCTTGAGCTGTTCGAGGGCGCTATGTTCATACTCGGCGTCTTCCTTGCGTCGAGCACCCTGCTTCAGAGGAAGGACCTTGCGGTTGTCGCAACCGGCATATTCGCCTTGATGCCGGAACTCTTCATCTGGTCCAGGACGCAGGCGGACCTCGACCTCACCTTCGGCATGCTGACAGCGTTTGCCGTGTTCTTCTTCCTTGTGTTCCAGAGGCGCTCCAACGCGAGGACTCTGGC
>JASHUB010000008.1 GCA_030040265.1 Microcaldota archaeon | reverse complement strand
ACCATGTCCCCTGCGGGAAACGCGATAATAGTCAGGAGGGGAGACATCGTCAACGCGAGCGTCTTCATCAAGGTGCCGGTGTACAGCTCTGCGACGGAGATGAGCGACGAGGAGAAGGAGGACTTCTCTTCGATGTTCAGCAAGGTCGTCACGCTCAGCAAGGACCCGTTCAGGCTGGCAACGCAGCTCTACGTGATAAACAAGGACGAGTACATAGCAAGGATACGCGACAGGCTCAACGCTACGGAGGACAAGTACCAGCGCATAGTCAACGACCCGAAGGCAAACAAGAAGGAGACGGAGAGGGTGAAGGGAGAGGTCACGATGTGGCACAACCTGTACGACAACGTAAGCAAGTCGTTATCCAACGCGCTCATCACCTACGCGATGGTCACGTCGAGAGGAGGTAACGAGGAGGAGGCGACGAACATCGCCCTGAGGCGCGCCGACGAGATCGCCGCAGGGATAGGCGCGACGTTCGGCGTCAGCCCGACGATCGTGCAGGGCAACGAGATGCTGACGTTCCTCGAGCCGGAATACCTGGTTCCGTTGGGCACCGTGAGCGAGCAGATAAGGCAGAGGACTCTGGCTGGTGGGTTGTAGTGGTAGACGAAGAATCCATAATGTATCTGGGAATAACCGGCATCATCGTACTGATAATAATATTCACTTCCACGTCGTTCGGGAGCCTGAGGCTGGTCGTCATAGTGCTCTCGCTGCTTGCGATGTGCCTCATACTAATGATAGAGTACCTTGACTACCTGATAGTGCCGCAGTTCACGTCCATTCTAGGCATAAGGCAGGTCCCTGCGAAGAACTACGTGATAACCAAGAAGCAGGACGCGATAGTGAAGGAGGTCAGCGGAGTTTACTATGCAATCGGGTACGTGACCGCCAACATCTACAAGTACGTCTTCGAGGCCGAGGTCATCCAGGAGGGAGAGGGGTCGAAGATGGCCAGCGCGCCTGACACCTGGGAGAGGGTCGCGATGAGCATCAAGTTTCCATTCAGGTTCCACCTGGTATCGATGACGCAGGATGTCCAGGCATACCGGGACACGCTCGAGGGCAAGAGGTCGTTCCTCGAGTTCTCTCTTGGTAAGGAGACCACGAGCGGCAACCCGAGCCCGACTGCGATACAGGACCTGCAGCGAAGGATCAACGTGCTGCAGACAAGGATAGACCGCATCTCGGCGGGAGAGCGTCCGGTGTTCTCGCTGATGTACGTCGAGACGATTGCGGTCGGAGTGAGCGAGAAGGAGGCGCTGGACGCGCTGACAGGGCAGATAAACCAGCTAGTCACGACGTTCAACGCGTTCGACCTGAGCACGACAAGGATCGTCGGCAGGGAGATATACGAGCTGTTCAAGCTGAACTATGTAATGCCGGACAAGGGCGTTCTTGAGAAGACGTTCAACACGCAGAAATAGCAATTTAAGGATATGCTGAGAAGGAAGAGTGATAGGAAATGAGCCTGGTAAAGATCCAGAATGTGATGAGCAACGAGCTCGGGAAGAGGGTATTCGTTACCCGACCTCCTGAGCCGCCGCCGGAGTTCCTGCTCAACGACCCTACCGACTCGATAATGATAGGGATCACGAAGCAGTTCGGCGTCCCGTTCACCTGGACTTTCGCCGGCCTCACCAACCCGCACATAGCAATAGTCGGAATCTCGGGTTCCGGAAAGTCCGTGCTTGTCAAGACGTTCCTGCTCAGGGCCAGCTACATCTGGAACACCAACGCCATAATTATAGACTGGGCCGGGGAGTACAAGGACTGGGTGAACACCAGCGGCGGCACCGTCATATCGCTGGCGCAGGGAGACTTCCTCAACATAATGGACCTATCGGGCATGAAGCCGCTAGACAGGGCAAAGCAGATACTGACTTCGTTCGAGATACTCACCGACATCTCGGATTATCCGGAGCAGAAGAGGCTCACCATAGAGGCGATAGAGCAGACATACCTCAACTCCGGCTTCCAGCTCGCGGCGATACCAGACCCGAAGAGGGAGTCACCTACGCTCAAGGACGTCATCGCGCTACTCGAGGAGAAGATAACGGAGGGAACTTACGAATATCCGGCGGAGTTGGAAAACGCTGTCTACAGGCTGAGGCAGTTCGCCAGGGAGGGAGAGGACTACTTCGCAAGGAAGAGCACTGTCGACCTCGGCAGGCTCGTGTCATCCGGACTCGTCGACCTGGACCTTTCCGCGCTGCCTGACGAGCGTTTCAGGGCGCTGGCCGCGCTCTTCGTGCTGCAGTCCCTGAAGGAGAAGATGAGGATGGAGGGCGCGAAGAAGGTGAAGGGGATAAACGCAATCGTTGTCCTCGACGAGGCGTGGAAGATCGCGAACGACGAGAGGAGCGATGCAATCATGATAGTCAGGGAAGGCAGGAAGTACAACTTCGGGCTCATAGTCGCTTCGCAGAACCCGACGGACATAAACGAGGCGATCTTCTCCAACGTGGGGACCACGTTCATGCTCAAGGTCAAGTTCGAAAGGTTCATGAACTACCTGCAGAGCTCGCTCAACTTCTCAGACTTCATACGCAAGGAGATAAGCAAGTTCGGAGTGGGGCAGAGCGCCGTAGAGATGTCGTTCCAGACAAGCGTGCAGTTCCCGGAGACGTTCGTTCTTGAGAGCATCATCATGGAGCTGCCGCTCGACGCCTACACCATAACCATAGGTGACCTGCTCAACCAGGACGAACTTAGCGACACCACGATAAAGAAGGAGGTCACCATAGAGAAGATCGCGCTCAACGCCAGGTTCGTCGAGATAAACGTCGGCGTTGACGTGGTCAACGACATATTCAAGCAGCTGGACGCGAAGAACAGGCTGATAGATGCACGCGGGCTGGCGCAGATAATGTCGGCGAAAGGAGTGAGCCGGGACGCGTCGGTGGCGTTCTTCAGGGGCCTGCAGTTCTCGGACACAATAATCACAAGGGTATTCATGAACGTGAACGTGTGAACCATGGGAGTTACATACATCGTTAATCGGATAGAGCTCAAGAGGATGCTCACAAACCTCGGCGTGAGCGATGCGAGCATAGAGGGGCTGCTGATCAACCTGGACAAGATGCACAGGCACGTCAACGCGGTCGCGTTCGCCGGAATGCTGCAGAAGATGGGGCTCAAGCAGTCTGACATAACCAACGTGCTCAGGAGGATAGGCGTCGATGACGTGACGATAACCGATGTGTTCAACATGCTGGACGAGGAGAAGATAACAAGCACCTTCGGCAAGGTGAGCGAGCTGGTGCTCGGATAGATAGTGATAGGATGCCTGCGAAGAGCTATTGCATAATCTGCGGAGACCCGAAGAGCGGGCTGGGCGTGAAGAACGACCACGTGCTCGAGACGGTGAGATGGTTCAAGAAGAACGTGACAAAGAACGAGAAGGGATACGCGCTAGTCGTATGCAAAGATGACTACCCTGAATGGAAGAAGAGGAGGTCGAAGTTCGAGACCCGCCGCGTCCTGTACGTCGGGCTCGGCGTGGTCTTCGCGGTCGTCGCTTTCGTGCTTTCGCCCAAACCGGACACGCTGCTGGTCGGCATAGGGCTGATACTCCTGCTTTACCTGTTCGCGCTGCTGTCCTACATGCCCGCCCTCGACATAAAGAAGCAGAAGTAGCGTCTTCTCCATCGAAAAGCGCGGCAAAAGGAATATATATGTTTAATCCAAGTATATAGCGTGATTCAGGATGCCTGACGCCAACGTTCCGAGCCCTGCTCCGCAGCAGATGCCGCAGGCAGCGCCACAGGCGCCGGCCGGGGCGCAGGGGGCGCCTTACGAGATAGTTCCGAAGGTCGAGGAGGTCTCGTTCCCTGGAAGGCTGACAGGCACGCTCGAGGAGATAAAGGCGAAGATGGCGACGATACCTTTCTACGCGACGAAACTGGGAGCGGGCGAGCTCACGATAGTGCGCGTCGAGTCGAGGAACATACACAAGAAGCCGTTCCTTTTCTACATAATAACCATAAGGCAGGACGGATTGACGCTCAGCTATTCGATAGCCCCTGACACGAGCGACAAGATGAGGAGGGCGTACGTGCTCAAGGAGACGGCAGGAGTGCTATCCGTCATCGCAGAACTGTTCTCGGTCGATGAGATGAAGTTCTACCAGTACATCGACTCTGTGATAGACAACGTGCTTGGCAGCCTGTCGCAGAACGCCAACATCCTATTCAACAAGTACGACTCGCTGCTCAACGAGTACAGGGAGCTGAAGAAGCTCGCCGTAGAGCTCTCGACGGCGAACCGGAACCTCACGATCCAGACCGCGCAGCTCAGCGACCAGAACAAGAGCCTGGATGCGCAGCTCAAGGCGTTGCAGACCTACTCTGACGAGAGCCTCATGGCAATGATAGAGGACTGGATCCAGGTGCACGGCAGCTCCATAGACGTCAACGAGTTCGCGACCACTTACAAGATACTGCCCCCGAGGGTGGAACAGGTGCTTGACAAGATGGTCTCGCTCGGCTACATCGAGGTCAAGAGTTAGGTGTTCGCATGAGGTACAGCGTTAGGATAAACAAGCGGTTCCAGTACATCAAGGTCGTGCGCATCATCAAGAGGCTGCACGACAACACGAACGCGCTCTCGAGACTGGTGGCGTCGTTCATGAACAGGCAGTCGCAGAAAGGGAAGTGAGCGGTTCCGGAATTGGTTGGCATGAAGCAGACATACTACATAATCATAGGTCTAATCGTCGCGGCCATCGTGGTAGCTGGGGTCGTCTACTACATAACGAGCACATTCCCGAAGTTCGTTCTCAAGCCGGTCGTGACGCCCGGCGCGCTGGGCATGAAGGCGACGCTGAACGGCAGCGGGTTCGTGACGTACGATGACGCGCAGGACCTTGCGGCCTACGCGCTGGTCGGCTACACGTTCGCCAACGCGATGAACGTTTCCGTCAAACTCAGCGTCTATCCCAAGAACCCGGTGGAACCGATATACTTCGTCAACGCGAGCGACTCTTGCGAGCACTGCTTCGACACGCAGGCAACGTACGCGAACCTGAGCAGGTGGCTGGGAGTCTACGGCCTGGAGCAGAACTCTTCGAGCTTCACCGAGATACCGCTTGACCAGCTCCAGAACCTTCCGCCGAACGTGACGATCATACTCGCGACAGGACTCCTGCCGATACAGCTTGCGCCGAACGCGAGCGGCTTCAGCCTGGGGAACCTGCTTGACAACGGGGACAACATAGTGTACATCGGGCAGTCGTTCGCGAGCTCCGTGGGACCGGGAGGCATAATCTTCGTAAACTCGCAGCCTACGCTGACAGCGCTTTCAGCGCTGGGCCTATCGACATCGCCGGGCCTTGTGGCATCGGCGAACAGGACGCTCAACTACCTCAATTACTCGACGCCGCTGATATTCCAGAAAAGCGCGGCGACTTTCTCGTTCACCTCAGGCCTCCAGTACGGGCCGCTCACAGTCGCATACTCCGGCCCAGGCGACATCTATGCGTTCACCAACTACCCGACATCCGGGTGGCTCACCAGCAACGACATGGCCATAGACATAGCGGACACTCTCGGCTCGAGGTTCTGGATGCCTACGCTCGCCAGGGGCAATGCCAGGCTCAACAACGTCTCGGTAAGCGACAGCGGCGACATCGGCGTGTACACCAGCAACGTTCCGCTGAACGCATCGCTCGCTGGTTCAATCCCGAGGTACAGCGAGCTCGTCGCCGTACAGATAAGGAACGCCACGGCGTTCCTGACGAGGGACATAGATTTCAGCGCGCTGTACCAGCCGAACGGCACGCTCGGCATACCGTCGATGGTCTCCCAGACGCAGAGCGTACCGATCTTCATATCGCTCACGCAGAACGCCGGCCAGATCCAGTCGCCGCACATCGACCTCTATGACAGGAACCTTAGCTATGTTGGGACCATACCCCTCGGTTTCTTCAACACATCGCTCAGCGTGATAAAGTACTACCAGTTCAACCTGCAGGGAGGCTACCACCTCGCGGTGCTCAGGGACTTCAACAACAAAGTCTACTCCACCGCGCTATTCGACGTTGCCAACACTTCGATAACGCCAGTCACGCTCAACTTCAACAACGGCACGTTCCTGTTCTACCTCAAGAGCGGCAGCCTGGCGCTGACGAACACGAGCTACGCCGTTGACCTCAATGGTGCGTACCAGCAGAACGGCACGATCGTCGCGGGCTACGTGCCGTACACGCTGCCGAAGGGCGCGGTCGTCAGCTACGGCAGGGAGGTGTTCACGTTCGTGATATTCGGGGCGAACTACACCTACGTCATGCCGTACACGCAGGCGCCTTTCCACATCCCTGCGATATACATAGAGTTCGCTGTCGCCGCGGTGGTGATAATACTGCTGAACCTCATACTCAGGCCGCCGAACAGGGACGA
>JASHUB010000007.1 GCA_030040265.1 Microcaldota archaeon | reverse complement strand
CGACCACTGTGCCTCCCGGATAAACGGCGTTGGCGGGGCCGACCGTGCCTCCGTTGGACGGGCTGGCTATCACGTTGAGCGTGTAGAATGCCTGGACGAAGTTGGCGGTCTCGGTGATGTCACCCTGCATAGTTATAGTCTGCGAAGAGTTGGTCCCCGAATAGCACCCGGTGCCGGTGCAAGACCATCCGGTGAATGTGTAACCGACTGCTGGCGTGGCGGTCAGCGTGACCTGCGATCCTCCGAGATAGTTGCCGCTTCCCGGTCCGACGGTTCCGGTGCCGGATGGGCTTACTGACATTGTCAGCGTGTATGTCGGCAGGGGCGCTGGCGTGTAGAGCGAAAGCCCTGTCACGCCGCCAGGCAGGCCGTTAGGCCAAGGCATGGTGACGTTGCTGACCACGCCTGTCCCGGCAAACCCGTAGAGGAGTCCCGTTGATGGGACGCTGCCCTGCCACTGCGTCTCGAAGACCTCGGACGCTGCCGGGTCGTAGACTACGCCTCCGATGCAGTATCCATCCCAGTAGCCGCAGTCGTTGTATGTCGGAAGGCTGGCTGCGATGATGCCGTTCGAAGGGTATATGGCATAGGTATATCCGTCGATCCCTTCGGTGTACAGAAGGTCGTCAGCGGCATCATACGCTATGAATGCCGGCTCTCCGCTTACGGAGTAGTAGTCTTCTATGGTCGTGCCCTGTATTTCAGCAAGCTGGTCGCTGTCGGGAGAGGTCACGTAAACTGCGGCGTTCTGCCCGTCATATGTGCCATCCGATGGCACGCTTCGGAAGTTTCCGGGGAGCGCGGCGATCACGGTGTTTGAATCCAGGCTCACCACGTCTACCAGGTCTGGGAACGAGCCCCCAATCCCGTATATGTAATTATACGTGGGGTTGTAGACCATGGACGTGAACGTGCGGTTGGTGGATATGCAGCCCTGCGGATCGAGCGCGGTGTTTATCGAGACTATCTCTGGGCGGTGCGTTCCGCCGCTGCCTGTGTACATCGACAGGTATATGTACTGGTTCGTTGGGTCGTAGACGATCGATGTGGCATAGCCGGCATTGCCGCCGCAGTAGCTGCCAAGGCCGCTGAGCGACAGGTTGTCCAAGACAAGATTGCTG
This sequence comes from Microcaldota archaeon, assembly GCA_030040265.1. Classification (GTDB taxonomy): domain Archaea; phylum Micrarchaeota; class Micrarchaeia; order Micrarchaeales; family CABMGC01; genus JAKAWC01. The sequence continues at coordinate 10,348 of JASHUB010000007.1, read as the reverse complement.
GCAGGGTCTATAACGTAAAGGCTTGCAGTGTATGAAGAGGAGCATCCTGCCGCTGGGGTCTCCAGTGCGTATACATACCCGTCTGCTGGGTCGTATGTCACCGTCCTCTCGTAGCCGCAGCGGTAGTACGGTATGTCTGCGCCGTCGTAAACGTTTCCGGCGGAGATCTCATCGGTTGGCCCGGTCACCGGGTCGACCACGGAGACGTTGTCGTTGTTCGCGACGTAGATGGACGGCTGCGGCAACGGCCCAGGCGTGTAGAGCGATGTCGCTGCTATGCTTCCGGGGAAGCTGTTGGGGAATGCGATGGGCGTGTTGCTGGCTATGCTGCTGCCACTGATGCCGTAGACCGTTGCCCCTATGGTGCCGGGTGGATCGTAGGCTATGGAGGTTATCGCATCCGCTGAGAAGTTGTCAAGGTAGACCGTGGAGTCCGCGGGGTCGTAGACGATGCCACCTGGGAAGCCGTTTGGTCCGGTGCCGAGCGGCATCGAATCCAGGATGACGCCGGAGTCTGGGCTTATTATGTCCAGCCCGTCGTTGTAGAAGCAGCAGTTCTGCACGTAGAGCTCGTTGTCCGCGGAGTCATAAGCTATGAATGAAGGGTAGTCGGTGTCGTTCGTGAAGTCGCTCACAATCGACGTCCCGTACAGGTCTATCACGTCGCTGGGGGCGCCGCTGTCGGCGAGATAGACGTGCCCGTTCTGCCCGTCGTATGTGCCATCAGATATGTACGATCCGGACCCGGTAGGATCATAGTAAGAGCCGACCAGAGAATTGTCCGTCAGGCTGACGACGTCGAAGCCGTTGTACCAGGTACCGTAGATGTAGTTGAACGTTGGGTTGTAGGTCATGCTGCCGTATCCGTCTATATAGTCCCTGTGGGGATCTGGGACGACTATGCAGCCTTCAGGCGAGAAGTTTGGCGACACGGCCACAAGGTCGGTCGATACCGTGCTGTCGGCGGCGCCTGAGTACAGGGATATGTACATGTATCCGTTCTGCGAGTCATAGACGAGGGAGGTCGCGTACGACTCGGCGTAGGCATCCCTCGGATACTGGTTGTCGCAGTACTCGGCGAGCGTGTTTAGCGAGATGTCGGTGACTACGCTCTGGGTCGTCGGGTCCACGACTGCTATGTACGTAGGCGGTCCGTATGTGCCGGAGCCGTTCTCAAGCACGAATGCGTAACCGTCGGCAGGGTCGTAGCTCACGCTCCTCTCGAAGTTGTTCTCGTATTCGTCCCAGCCGGAGTATGGTGTCCCGGCGCTTATCTCGACCACAGCGTTCGTGGTCGGATCGACTTCGGATACGTTGCCCCAGTTGGCCACGAGCAGACCCTGCGATACTGCAGGTATTGTAGACGTCACAGATGTGGTAGTGACCGTAGTGGTAGAGCAGGACACGGCGCATATCGTGGTCGTCGAGGAGAACCTGGTTGTCGACGAGGAGCTTGACGACTTGGGCAGCGAGACCTTGAAGTCCGCCTGCTCCGCCTTGAAGCTCGTCATGATTACCGTAACGGGATTCCTGCCTCCGTTGTAGCAGCTCGCCGAGCCGGTCAGGTTAAGCCCTGTTGTGCACGTCCAAGAGACGAATGCGAAACCGTTGTTCGGTATCGCCTTTATCGTGACGCTCTTGCCGTTGTTGTACCAGTAGACCGTGCCTGCAGCAGGGCTGGTTGTGCCGCCGTTGTCGCTGGCGAGGTTGGCGCACGCTGCTATCGGGTTGGCGGTTATGCTGGTGTTGAGGCAGAGCTCGTATTGCAGCTGTATCGTCACCTTTACCGTCACTCCCTTGTTGCTGACCGTGACGCTGCCAGACGACGGTGTGACGTTGTACCTGCAGCCCGCGCAGTTGCCGGATGCGGTCACGGTCCACGGATACGTGCCCGGATACATCGGGATTGTCTGCGACGTGCTGTTCGACGGCCCTGTGCTTACGCCGTTGAACGTCAGGGTCCACGAGCTGTCCGACAGCGGAGTGGTGTTGACAAGCCCCTTCTCATCAAACACCACGTTGTACCTGCGCGGTGGAAGCGCGATGGTCGTCGATGACACCGATGTCACCGTTATCGTTGTTACCGTCGTCCGCGTCGTGGTCGAGCACCTCGCGGTGCACGTTGTTGTCGTCACCGGAACTGTCGTCGTGCTGCTGCTGCTTGTACCGACCGCGGGGACGAAGACGGCCGTCTCGTTTATCGGGCCGTCCATAGTGATCGTGGGCGTTGTGTTCGTGCCGGTGTAGGAGCCGATGCCTGTCCCATTCCAGTTGGAGAATACATAGCCGCCGCCCGTGTTTGGCGTCTCGATTATTGTCAAGTTGGTGCTTGCGTTGTACCACGAGTCTGTGAACTGAGTCGGCAGGGTCGTGCCGCCGGTGGATGGAGACACGGCCATGTAAAGTTGGTACTGCGGGACGTACATCCCGGTGAGCGTGCAGTTTGTCGTTGGCGTTATTGAGCCGGACTGCGAGAGGGCGCCGCAGCCTCCGTTGGTCGCCGAGAACGCGTACCTCGTCCCTGCAACTGACGTGGAGATTGGCGACTGGAACGCGTAGCTGTGCATCGAGCCGTTGGTGTACTCCTGGGTGAGGGGCAGTGCAGAGAGCCCGAAGGTGGCTCCGTCAACAGTGAGGACGGTGCCAGTGCCTCCAGAAGCTCCGGATACCATATAGGTCACATAAACGGGAGTCGTGAAGTTGACGGTGGTGTTGCCAGAGGCGCCGGCGAACGAGGCGGTCACGAGGACCTGCCCGTTCGTGGTGCTGGAGATGTAGCTGATTGCGTCGCCGCTGCTGTCCGTGCCGGAATAATGCGGAGTTATCGTCGCGGATGTGGAGTTGGACGTGAAGTTGACAGTCGCCCCTGCTATCGGGACGCCGAGAAGCTTTACGTTGGCCGTGAGCATGTCACGCTGCCCGTTTGAGGCCTGCGTCGCGTTCTGCGCGACGAGCGAGACCGTCTCGGTCAGTGGCGTGAGCAGTGTGGTGGAGTGGGTGTTGAAGTTGCCTATGTAGGTCTGGGACGGCGCCGTCTGGCACTGCGTCGCATTCCCGTTGGAGCACGGCGTTGCGCCGAGGTAGAGCCTTCCCGATACGAGTTCGCCTACCGGGCTTGACGTCCTTGAGGAGATGTTGCATATTATAGATCCTCCGGGCAGGACGTAACTAGGGAAGCATGTGCCCTGCACCAGCCCTATGTTCGACAGGTTGGCGCTTAGCGTGGGATTTATTACGGGAACGGACTGTGTGTTGGTGAACAGCACGCCGACCTTTGTCTGCGACGAGAATGAGCCGAGTATGAGGTCCTGGCAGAACGCGCCGCTCGTGAGCGTGCATGACGACGGCGTTATGACAGGAGGAGCGAGTATGAACAGGTAGAGGACGGAGATGACGATGGCGACGAGGAGCAGCGCCCATCCGTAGGTGAGCAGGTACTCCATAGCGGACTGGGCGTGTTGTCCATGGTTCCGCTCGTCCCTCTTCCCCCCAAGAGCATGGCTCTTCTGCCTGGCAGCCATGTTTCTATGATGCGACGGTCACATATTTAAACACTGCGCACCCGTCCGGGACGGACAAACAGCGAAAAATCGGCAGAAAAAACAGCTTTTCGTACCGAAAAAGCAGGCAGTTTCAAAGGTTCATGATATACGGGGTGCCGCCATAGGTATAATTGTGAAAGAAAGGTGATTTGGATGGCAAACGGAACAGGAGCGGTTAATCTGAATGCAGGTCAGGCGCATGTCGTGTTCAAGATAGCGCCGGCAGAGGCGAGGACAAATACCTCGCTCAACGAGCCTTTCGCTGCGATGGCCAGCAAGTACAACGACCCCTACACGCGCGATGTGTTCAAGGCGCTGGGTGCGAAGGTCTCGACACTGACCGGAGAAAACATGGATGCTGTAAGCAAGTTCTTCCAGTCGGCAACACGGTTCGACAAGGCTGAGGACGCTGCCAAGGCGGCCATAGTTCTCGCAAACATAACTGGAGGCAAGAAGGAGCAGCTGGCTGATGCCGTTGCAGGGACGTACCTTACTCCTCTGCTGCTGGTCGCAACGGAGAGGGACGTGCAGAGAATCAAGAGCCCGGCAGAGGAAAGGGCGGACGCGGCTGTCAGGCTTGCGGGCGCCGCGACGATGCTGGACAAGATGTCGGTAGAGGACGTGTCGAAGACGCCGGCGAGGATGCTCGAGGCCGAGCTGGTGAAGAGGCTCGACGCGGCAAACAAGGAGATTGACGCTCGTTTGAAGGAGGCATCAGAAAGGAGGGTGAGTCTGCCGGAGGAGCCGAAGACCATGGAGCTGCAGTCGCTGTTCGTTGTCGGTCTTCCGATAGAGGGCGCGGGGCAGTTCGAAGTCGGAAGGGCATCGATCCTGCTAGTGCCGTTGAAGAGGGAGTGAGGAAAAGGCCGTTTATGACTCGCCGCGCATAGGCCCGTAGAGGGGGGACGAGAGTGTGTCGCTCCTGTCGAAGACCTCGGCGAACCCTTGGTCCGCAAGCGAAAGCTCTGATTCCGCTTCCTGCCTGTTTCTCGACGCGTGCGAGACGACTTTTGACCACAAGTCCTTCCATTCTCCGACCCGCTTTTTCTGCTGCGCGTCGGCCCTGGCCGGAACGTCCTTCTCATTCATCACCCGTTCCAGGTGAAGCGCAGCGGCGTCTATGGACGCGTCGTCCGTCGGGTGGTCGTGCGCTATTGCGCCGGAGAGTGCAAGATTTGTATCGTGATAGAGGCCGACCAGGTCGTGAGCGTTGTTGCTTACCAAGAAGTCATGCGGAGGCGCGGTCCAGTGGTGCCCCTCTCGAGTAAGATACGCCATCGTCTGCCCCCGCATGATGGACGGCTGGTCGTAGTCGACGCGGGCGAGCAGGTCGAGACCTCTCTGGACGTCTGGAACTTCTGGGAAGTCCCTTGGCTGCGGCATCGGCGCCTTCAGCGCCTGCCCGCTCATCATGACCCCCTTGTAGCCGACATAGTGAAGCGTCCTCAGCTGGACCCGTTTTATCCCGTGGTCAGACTCCTGCTTTATGCTCCTTATAACGCCAGGCCCCAGCTCGTGCCTGCGGGACACGACGTAGGTGCCCTTGATCGCAACGCACATCACCGTGAGGTCGAATGCGAACGCCTCCGCCAGCCTCTGCTCTATGCCATAATGTCGAGTGAACAGGTCTCTGAAGTTCTCGAAAGCGGCGCGGTGCTCAAGAGGCACTATCTCTGATGCTTTTAGCGTCGGATGCGGTGCCCTGTGGGCGTGACCATGATCGGTGGGACCATGCGGTCCGTTTGGACTCCCCATAACTCTCCATTTCTACATGTGATTACCCCCTTTAAATAGGTTGTCTAGTGTTTCGTCTAGTGGCTAAGTATGCTCTAGAGGATGCTCTGGCCGCCACAGGCATGGGGCAGATTTTTATTAACTAGCTGCGAGATGTATCTGGGGTGCTCCTTTGATCATAGACGACGCCATATACGGGAGGTCTGACGTCGGAGAGAAGGCGGTGGCAGAGCTCATCGCCTCGCCGCCGATGCAGAGGATAAAGCTGATATCGCAGCAGGGCATACCAAACGACGCGATAAAGCAGGCCATACCATATTACAGCAGGTACGACCACTGCGTCGGTGTGATGCTGCTCCTCAGGAAGCTCGGGGCCCCGTTCGAGGAGCAGGTCGCGGGGCTGCTGCACGACGTGTCGCACAGCGCGTTCTCGCATGTCGTCGATTACGTGATGGGCAGCGTGGAGACCGAGGACTACCAGGACAAGATGCACCGTTCCTTCATCATGGGCACCGAGCTGAAGGGCATACTAGAGTCGCACGGCCTTGACCCGGAGAGGATCGCAGACCTGGAGGCCTTTCCGCTTCTCGAACGCCACACGCCGATGCTCTGCGCCGACAGGGTCGACTACTGCATGCGCGACCTGCACTACTATTACAAGGAGTACGACGTCAGTGGCATGATAGGGAGCCTGCGCAGCCACGACAACGAGATAGTCTTTTCTTCGAAGGAGCAGGCCTTCGCTTTCGGCAAGGGATACATGCACTGCCAGGAGGACATCTGGGGCAGCGACGTCAGGAAGGCGGAGTACGCTGTGCTGTCGGCTGCGATCCGCATGGGCCTGTCGGACGGCATAATAACTAAGGAGGACCTTTTCAGCGGCGGCGACCTCGAAGTCATGGACAAGCTCGAGTCGGGCAACAATGCCGAGATAAACAAGCGGATACGCGCGCTCAGGAAGGGCATCAAGTATACGATATCGGAGACCGGTGCGACGCAGCTGAGGAAGAAGCTCAGGTACGTCGACCCGAAATACTTCGAGGATGGAAAGCTGCTGAAGCTCAGCGAGACGGACTCGCAGTTCAGGGAACTGCTTGATGCGGAGAAGAGAAGGACAGCGCGAAAAGTGCTGGTCGACGTCGCGCTGGATTAGTGCGCCTGCTCGTGCCTCTTGAGATCCTCGAGCAGCGCGGCGAGCCTCTCCTTTGTCTTCTGGTCAGGAGTCGTGTCTTCGCGGAGCGTGTCGGAGACGCTGTTGAGCAACCCCTCACGCTCGCCGTTCCAGACCCTCTCCGTCCTGTCGAAAAGCATGCCTAGCTCCTCGCTCTTCTCGATCCTGTCGTAACCGTCCTCCTTTCCGGTCACCGTTATCCTGTTGGTCGAGAGCCGAGAGACGCTCGTCTTCGTGAGCTTGATCAGCTGCTCCTCCATCTTGCTCCTCGGCTTGAACTGGTCCAGGAGCTTCGTGGCCATCGCGCACATCTCAGAGAACGACGCGTTGGCCAGCGCGTCTAGCAGGCGCTTGCCTTCCTCGTCGACAGGCTCGGACGCTAGGTCGGTGAGGCTCTGCGCCGGTTTGCCGCTGCGCAGCTCCGGCTGCCTTCCGCCGTCGATGTACAGCTCCTGCAGCGTGCCGCCCTTGAGAAACTTCTCGCTTGGCGCGACGTGTAGTTCTGTGATGAAATGGAAAACCGCGGATCTCAGGAGGTCCCTTGCGCAGTAGCCGAGCCCCTCGTCGGCGGCAGTTGCAGCCTCGTCGACCTGCGCCATGCCGAGTATCTGATAGAAGCCCCTGTATCCCTCTCCGCCTTTCGGGGCATCGTTGCCCCACACCTCCTCCTTGATCTGGGAGAACATCTCTGCGGAAACGACATCCTTGAACGCCCTTCTCGTCAGTGGCGCGCCAGCCATGTGCCTCCAGTAGTAGCCCTCGGTCGCGTAGTACAGGAGCTGCCTTCGCAGCAGTATCTCTGCGACTTTCGAGAGCTCCTTTTCGGGCACGGCTGCCCTTATCATCTCGCGATAAGTAGCATCGAACGGAAGTGCATCCCTAAGCAGCAGGGGTGCGATCGGGAACGCCTCGTACTTCGGCTTCGGCAGTCCCTGGACCGGAATGGGTTTCTGCAGGTCTCTTGCGAGGTTCGCGCCGGCATGCCTTGCGAGCAGTTCGTATCCGCGCGCCATCGTCACGCTGACCTCCGCTTCTGTGAATCCACCGATAGGCTTTGCGCCCGTAGCCATTGCGCTTGCTGCAGTTGCCAATCTCCCACCTATATATAATATAGTGCATTTTTTGGTATTTAGATGTTGACATATGCCTGGAAGGCGGCAGGCTTAAATAGATTGGATGAGCCAGTTGCTCGGTGTCTCCTTGCCAGAGAAGTACCAGATGTTCGTGAACGGGGAGTGGGTCGGAGCGAAGTCCGGCGATGTCTACGACATCCTGAATCCGGCGACGGAAGAGGTGATCGCAAGGGTGCCTCTCGGAGGGAGGGACGATGCGAAGGCCGCGATCGACGCTGCACGAAGGGCGTTCGACAGCGGGGTGTGGTCCGAAAAGACCCCTGCCGAGCGCGCACTGTTCCTTTGGAAGCTTGCCGATGTCGTGGAGAAGGACGCGGACAGGCTTGCCAGGATACTGTCAATGGACGTCGGCAAGACCATCAAGTACGCAAGGTACTCTGACATACCGTTCATAGTAGACAACCTCAGGTTCTTTGCAGGAGCGGCGCGGATGCTGGAAGGCAAGGCCCTTGCAAACTATTCTGGAATGGGACTCAGCGTCGTGCAGCGCGAACCTATCGGCGTGGTCGGCGCTATAGCGCCGTGGAACTATCCGTTGTACATCGAGACGTGGAAGTTCGCGCCGGCGCTCGCGGCGGGCAACACCGTCGTCATAAAGCCAGCGAGCTACACTCCGCTCGCGATGCTCGAGATAATAAAACACGCTTCCAAGCTGCTTCCGAAGGGAGTGCTGAACGTCGTCACGGGACCCGGAGAGACCGTCGGCAACGAGCTGGCATCGAACAGGAAGGTCGACAAGATAGCGTTCACCGGCGACGTGTCAACCGGCAAGCAGATAATGCAGCTCGCCTCGAAGAACGTGAAGGAGGTTGAGCTCGAACTCGGCGGGAAAGCCCCGTTCATAGTCCTCGAGGACGCCGATGTAGATGCCGCCGCAGAGGGCGCCGTCGTTTCCGGTTTCTGGAACACTGCGCAGGACTGCACCGCAGCGACGAGAATGTACGTTCACGAGAAAGTCCATGACAAGTTCCTCAAGGCACTGGTGGCCAAGACGAAGAAGATGCGCGTAGGAGATCCGCTCAACGCCAAGACGGACATGGGACCGCTGATATCGAAGAGGCAGCTCGAGCGCGTTGAGCGCTACGTCGAGATGGGGAAGAAGGAAGGCGCCAAGCTGGTCGCGGGAGGAAAGCGGCCGGCTTCGTTGAAGAGGGGCTTCTTCTTCGAGCCCACGATATTCGACGGCGTGAAGCAGGACATGAAGATATGCCAGGAAGAGATATTCGGCCCGGTGCTGTCTGTGCTCAAGTTCAAGACGGCGGACGAGGTCGTCGAGAAAGCGAACGACGTGATCTACGGCCTGGCCGCCTCCGTCTGGGGCAGCGACATAACGAAGGTCATGAAGGTCGCAGATAAGCTGGAGTTCGGCACTGTTTGGGTCAACGAACACGGCATACTCGTCTCTGAGATGCCGCACGGCGGCTTCAAGCAGAGCGGCTTCGGCAAGGACCTGTCGATGTACTCCTTCGACGAATACACCAAGGTCAAGCACATCTACTTCGACCAGACCGGGCTTGCGAGGAAGCCGTGGTACTGGGTCGTCTACGGGGACAAGGACTGAGCTTATGCGGTTCGAGATAGCCTGCACATCCTGCATGACAGAGTACGACAGGGACAGCCCAGCGTTCAGGTGCGAGAGCTGCGGATCGCTGCTGGAAGTCGTCTACGATTACGGCACGCTGGAGCTCCCGCCGGGCTTCGACAAGAGGAGGATAACGCAGGCGAAGTACCAACCGTTCTTTCCGGCAAAGCTGGCGAGCATGAACGAAGGAGGAACCAGGCTCGTCAGGCTCAAGTCAAGGCTAGAGGGAGGCGCAAGAGTGCACCTCAAGCTCGAGTCGGAGAACCCGAACAAGTCGTTCAAGGACCGCGGCTCGAGCGTCGAGATAGGAAGGGCGAAAGAGCTCGGTTTCAAGGAGGTGTGCTGCGCCTCCACGGGCAACATGGGGCTGTCGATCGCTAGGTACGCGAAGGTGGCGCGCATCAGGTGCACCGTCTTCATAAGCAAGGACGCGAACAAGGAGAAGCTCGGTAAGATAAAGAAGGCCGGGGCGAGGCTTGTGCTCGTGAACGGCGACTTCAACAAGGCGATAACCGCAGCCGAGGCGTTCGCAGTGAAGAGGAAGATATTCCTGTGCGGCGACTACCACTACCGAAAGGAGGGCCAGAAGGGAGTAATGTTCGAGATACTCGAGCAGTTCCGCTACCGTGTTCCCGACTACGTCTTCGTTCCTGTCGGCAACGCCACGCTGCTCGCCGCGGCCTACAAGGCGCTGCACGAGTTCAGGGGGCTCGGCGCGATACACGCTTATCCGAAACTGGTTGCGGTGCAGTCCAAGGAGTGCGCTCCGTTCGTCGACTCGTGGAGGGGCAAGAGGAGGATAGAGTACGTGAAGCCGAAAACGCACGCCGATGCGATCGCGGTCGGCTTCCCGACCTTCGGGCTTGAGGCAAGGTCGGGAATCGAACACACAGAAGGCACCGCCGTATCGGTCAGCGACAATGAGATAGAGGCCGCGCGCGCGGCGCTGTGGAAAGCTGGAATCGGAGCAGAGCCAGGAGGCGCGGCCGCTTTCGCCGGTTTCCTGAGCATGTCAAAGAAGAGAAGGAGCGACTTCAAGGGCAGGGATGTGGTGGTCATCGTCTCCGGAAACAACGAGCGGGAGCCGCTGGGGATCGCAGCAAAGCATAAATAATATCGATGCTAGGTTTGGTCTTATGAACGTCAGGTCCATCAATCCAGCGACAGAAGCCGTCAACAAGGAATT
>JASHUB010000071.1 GCA_030040265.1 Microcaldota archaeon | reverse complement strand
GGAGGGAAGGAGAGGGACGTCGCGAAAGCTTACTCGCTCGCTTCGAAGAAGTTCGGCAGCACCGACCTCACCGTGGAGATGGCGCGGTACAGGTGCGGCAACTGCAAGAGGACCATAATCGGAGCGTACTGCTACGACTGCGGCAGGAGGGCCACCGTGGAGCCGGTGTGCACGGTCTGCGGCAACGTGGGAGACTTCGGGAAGTGCTCACGCTGCGGCTCGAAGACGGTCACTTATGAGCAGCGCGGCATAGATCTGGTGAAGACGGTCAACGAGGCGATGAAGAGGATGGGGGTGACCAGGATGCCGAACGTGGTGAAGGGGGTCATGGGGACCACAAACAGGGACAAGGTCATAGAACCGGTAGAGAAGGGCATCCTGAGGGCCATGTATGGAGTGTACATCTTCAAGGACGGCACCTCGCGGTTCGACGCTACCGACGTTCCGATAACACACTTCTACCCTAAGGAGATAGGCACGAGCATCGAGAAGCTCAGGGAGATGGGCTACACGAAGGACTACCTTGGGAACGAGCTTGCCAGCGACGAACAGCTGATAGAGATGCGGCATCAGGACACGATCCTGAACGTCAGGGGCGGCGAATACATGCTGCGCGTCTCCCAGTTCGTGGACGAGCTGCTGGCAAGGGTCTACAAGCTGCCCCCATTCTACAATGCCCAGACCAAACAGGACCTGATAGGCAAGACGCTCATAACGCTGTCGCCCCACACATCGTGCGGGGTGCTCAACAGGATAATAGGCTACTCCGATGCGAGTGTTGGCTTCGCGCACCCTTACACTATAACCTCCAGGAGGAGGAACGCTGACGGGGACGAGGATACTTCCATACTGCTGCTGGACGCTCTCATCAACTTCTCAAGGGAGTACCTGCCAAGCACTATCGGGGGCACAATGGACGCGCCGCTGATTCTCACGCTCAACGTCGCGCCGGAGGAGGCCGACGACGAAGTGCACGCGATGGAGGTCGTTGACAAGTATCCGCTTGACTTCTATGAGAAGACCTATAGCTACACCATGCCAGCCGAGGCGAAGATCGAGCTTGTTGAGAACCGGTTGGGCAAGAAAGACGTTTTCCAGGGCTTGAAGTTCACGCACGGCTCCTCGGCGATGGCGCTGGCACACGCGCCGAAAAGGTCGAAGTACACCCAGCTAAAGACCATGCACGAGAAGGTGGACATCGAGTTCGCGCTGATGGACAAGATCATATCGGTGGACAAGCCGGACGCGGCGAGGAAGCTCATACTCAGCCACTTCATACCGGACATGATAGGGAACATGCACTCTTATTCGAAGCAGATCTTCAGGTGCTCCAGGTGCAACGCGAAGTACAGGCGCGTTCCGCTGTCTGGAAAGTGCATGCGCGATGGCAACAAGCTCCTGCTGACCATATCCAAGGGAGGGATCGAGAAGTATCTGAACATGGCGATACTGCTGGCGGACAGGTACAGCCTCGACACTTACATACGGCAGAGACTGAAGCTCGTCAAGGAAGAGATTGACAGCATCTTTGTAGAGACGGCAGGTGGCGAGAGCGCGGTCCCGGGGCAGTTCAACCTGAGCAAGTACATGTGATCAGAGGACGCGCCTCTTTTCCTCACCGAAAAGCCCGTTGTTGAAGTAGAACAGTCTCGTCACTTTTATTTTGACGAAGGGCCATTCTGGGTTCTTGCCCTTGAAATAAGATTCGTCCGTATCCTCCCATTTTGGCAGTCTGCCGAAGTATACTTTGTACGCCTTGTCTATGTTTGCATCTCCTCTCACGCGGACAGCCCTCCCTTCGAGCTGGATGCCGACCTTGGCACCCTTGGCCGGCTGGCCGGTTGAATAGATCGCCACTGAGACACTGCCATCCAGGGCTATGTTCTTCATGTGCCTCGATTTGGGGCTTGATACGAAGTACAGGTTAAACGAGGAGTCGTAGGCGAACGCGACAGGACATACCCATGCCCTGCCGTTCCTCGCGGTCGCCAGCGAACAGTAGAGTGTCTTGTCCATCGCACGCTTCACGAGTGGCTTGAGGTCTGGCATTTGATTACCGCTTGCCGTTGACCTCTTTCACGGCCTGCTCGAATGCATCCATCCCCTTGGTGACGCTTTCCTTCGAAACAGTTACTGGAGGGATGAGTCTTATCGATGACGGGCCGCAGCCGAGAAGCAGGAGACCCTTGTCGAAACTCTTCTTGACAACCGCTTCCCTCTCCTCGGCACCAAACTCCTTCGTCTTCTTGCTCTTCACGAACTCAACGCCGATCATGAGACCTATGCCGCGAACGTCACCGACTATCTCGTATTTCTCCTTCATCTCGTTGAGTCGCTTCATTATGAGTGCCCCCATCGCCCTCGCATTGGACTCAAGTTGTTTCTGGTTCTTCTTCACGTAGTCCAGAGACGCATTTGCCGCAGCGATTGCAAGGAAGTTGCCGCCAAAGGTGTTTGCGTGTGCGCCTGGAGGGATGTCGCCAAGGGATGTCCTTGTTATTGTTGCGCCTATCGGCACGCCTCCGCCGAGGGCCTTTGCCATGGTGTAGACATCAGCTTCAACGCCGAAGTTGTCAAGCGCGAGGAACTTCCCGGTGCGCATGTATCCTGACTGCACCTCATCCGCAACGAACACTATGCCGTGCTCGCTGGCTATCTTCCTGACTTTCTGAACGAACTCTTTCGGAGGCACTATGTATCCGCCTTCTCCCTGCACGGGTTCCATGAATATAGTGGCCACCTCTTGCGGCGCGACTTCGTGGCTGAGCGGCTGCTCGACGATATAGTCGGCACATGCCACCCCGCACGACGGATACTCGAGCTTGAGCGGGCATCTGTAGCAGTAGGCGAACGGAACGTGGATGGTGTTGTTGTACGGACCGAAGTGCCACTTCTGGGCGACCTTCGCGGCGGTGAGCGACAGTGAACCCATCGTCCTGCCATGGAACGCGCCGTAGAACGCAATGTTGTACAGCCTCTTCTGCTTGAAGATCCTTGATAGTTTGAGCGCCGCCTCGTTCGCCTCCGTCCCTGAGTTGGAGAAGAAGACCTTTCCGAACCCCTTTGGGAACATCGTCAGGAGCTTCTCGGCGAACGCCACGGGAGGTTCGCCGTGAAAATCTAGGAACGCGGAGTGCGACAGCCGGTCCACCTGCGCCTTTATCGCCTCGCGTATCTGCCTGTTAGTGTTCACGCCCATGTTGTAGACTCCGATGAACGAGGTGAAGTCAATGAACTTGTTTCCATCAATATCGTATGCGAAGTCACCGTCGCCGCGCTCGACAACGAACGGATACGGCTCGCGGGTGGTCGTTATCATTACCTTCTTGTCCCTGTCGATGATGTCCTTTATCCTCTTGGAGACCTTGAAAACCATGCAATCGATTAGAGTGCGATGACAAACTATATAATTCTGCACACTGAAAAGAGTGTGAGAGTTCTGGCATGGATGAGAAAAAAGCCAAGGGTATAGTCGACTATGCCTTCAAGGATATATTCGGCAGACCAAACCAATTTTCATTGGATGAGGTACAGGAACGATTCGCCTATGACCTAAACGTTCCTAGGAAGGTGAAAGAGAGTTTACATGATAAGGACACATGGACCGTGAACAAAAAGGCGAAGAAGTTCATGACCAGCGATGATGTCACCATTGCACTGGGAAAGAACAGCTGGGAGAAACCGAAGAAGAGGCTTGGCTCTATGGAGGATGTCCTGGATAACTGGCGCAAGATCAACTACTTTGCCACGGAGAAAGAGATAAACTCCACCGATATTGCAAAATCTGAAAGTATATATCAAAGCTCCTCGGTTTATGGAAGCACGAGGGTCGTTGACTCCAAGAATGTGATCTTCTCAGAATATATCTTTAGTTCGCAGTACATCGTGGCAAGCTTGTACAACGTTTATTCGACTGCGGCGATGAGGATATTCGACTGTGAGACCACATCCTCCAGTTTTGCTGTGGAGTGGTCAGCGAAAGTGTCGAAGAGCATGTACATACTGAACTGTATAGACATGCATGAGTGCCTCTTCTGTTCAAACCTTCAGTCGAAGAAGTACTGCATAGCAAACATGCAGTTTACGAAGGAGGAGTACCTGCCAATAAAAGAGATGGTCATTGACTGGACGCTGAAGAACTTCGGCAAAGGCAACGATGAGGGCTTCTGAACGAACTTTCTAGACCGTATTCTCAAAGAAGTTTGCAATGATTCTCTTTACTTTTGGTGCATCTTTGCCTTCAGGGCCGTGCACCGACCCTTTTATCGTCTCAAGCCTTGAGTTTTTGCCCAATTTGGAGTACTTGACAGAGTCCGCGTACGGAACCTTATCGTCCTTGTCGCCGTGGATGTACAGGATTGGTATCCAGAGCTTCCTCATCTCTTTCCAGGGCTTCAGCCTCCTCACATCATCCATGAACTTCTGCCCGAGTTTGAAGGAGTCGCGCTCTCCGTAAATCTTGAAGTACCCCTTTTCCTTCAACATCTGCATCGACTGCTTCCCGAATGCCTTCTTTGGCCATGCGAACTTGGGCTTCAGTATGCTATTGTAGTCTACGAGGGCATACTCGAGCACTACCGAACGGACCAGCCCCTGGTACTTTGGCGCTACAAGGAGCACTGGACCGCAGGCAAAGCTCGTACCAACTATGCCAAGTCTTCGGTATCCGGCCTTTTTGATAAACAGTATGGCCGAGGTTATGTCTTCTGCCTCTCCTGTTGTGCATATGTCGATGGACTTGCCGCCACTTTCTCCGTTGCCCCTAAAATCAAATCTGAATGTGGCAAAACCCGCACCGACCAGCGTATCGGACAGTCTTCTGTGAAAACCGCCCCACTCGTTCTTGCCTTCACCTAGTCCGTGGCAGAGTATCACGCACCTGTCGGTCTTTGCGCTAGGGGTCGTGAGTATTCCGCAGAGCCGGACGCCATCCGGACTGTAGAAGTATACCTTCCTCTCCATCAGATAGCCTTGCTAGCCAAGGTATATTACTTTTTCTTCTCGCTAGCCTTGACGTACTTCAGGACTGGGTAGAAGACAATCACAATGAGGATCACTCTTAATATCTGCTGCGACGCTTCATACAAGCTTAGTGTGCCTGCAGAGATTAAGTATGAAGACAGGAATGCGTAGACGAGCTGTACTATCCCTGGGATTACAGGCACGAGTATGCCTCCTGCCAAGAATCTCCACGGATTGATCGTTGTTATGCCGTACGCCCTGAGGGAGAGATAGAAAGCGATATAGATGGTCAGTAAGCTTGAGGCTATTAACGCTATTTCTGCGCCAGACGCTATGGTTGGAACGGCAGTGCCTTGGGCCACCTCGTAGTTGCTGACGACCCTGGCTATTGCGTACCCTGCGATGAGCACTATTGCCAGGTATACTACAACTGCTATCGCGAACCGTTTTAGGTCTATCGTAGCGGAAGCCGCCATTCAATCATCGATTACTTTTTCTTCTTCGCTGTTGCGGCTTCGGCCTGCTGCTTCGGTTTGGGCTCCTCTATCTCTAGGGCCTTGTAGAGCTGGTCCTTGCTCTTGGGATCGACCTTCTCGTTGAGGAACTCGAGGTGCTTCACGTTGCACTTCCTGTCCTTCGGCCTCTCGGCGCTCACCAGCATGACCATGTTGGTGTCGATGACTTTCGTTATCACCGCCCTTGCGCCGGCGTCCCTTCCAAACTTCTTTATGCAGACTCTTCCTTCTTCCACTAGTGCCATAATCTCACTTTTTAGCGTTACGTTCTTGGTATTTCTTGACTATCATGTCCGTCACTTCCTCGGCGCCTGCCTTGTTGGTGTCTACCTGCAGGTGGAACGGGGACCTGTCGTGCTCGAAGTCTATTCCGTAGAGCTTGCTGTATATCTTGTCGTTCTCCTCCTGCCTCTGCCTGAGCATCTTCTCGGCGATGCCCTCGTTCGAATGGTCCCTTTCGGCCATCCTGTGCGCCCTGTTCTTTATCGTGCCTTCGAGCCAGACTTTGAATCCCTTCTTGGCAAGCCAAGGCATCGTGTATGTTGTTATTATGACGTTCCCTTCGTCGACCTTCTTGAGCAGCCTCCTGTCGACCTCCTTGTCGAAGTCCGTATTCGATTCGCGCTCCTTCACGAAGCGCATAGCTTCAGGCGTGTCCCACCAGTCGTCCCCGGACATCTTGTATCCGCGGTCTGCTGCCATCTCCTTCAGTATGTCCGTGCCGCCGACCGTCGGGAAGCCGAGCCTCTTCGAGAGAAGCTTCGAGACCGTGGTCTTGCCCACGGCTGGAGGACCAGAGAGTATTATCGCTTCCATAAACGCCCTCTCCGTTGCCGGCTTAGTGGGCTATCATCTGCAGAACGAACTCCTTCTGCCTGACGCTGATGTCGTTGAGCCTCATCTCGCCCTGCTCTATCCTAGACGCGAGCTTGATGACGTTGGAGGCGCACCCTGCGCAGAGCACTCCGCCGAACTTCCTAGAGTTGGTCCTCAGCGACCTTCCCTTGGCGTGTGTGGACGTCTTGATGCCGTTTAGTTCGGCACCGCACAGCGCACAGTGCGGGAACGAGCCCTTCCTGCGCTCATAGTGCACGACGTTCCTGCCCTTCGGAGTGACCCTTGAGAGTCGTCTCTGGCTCCTTGATCTTTGTTTTGGGGTTGGCAAATGTGCACCCTTAAAAACCGACTTTTCGGATGGGATATATTATAACGGTAAAGTCTTAAATACATGCGGATTAGCGGCACTGGGCCTATGCAAAGGCGTAAGCACCTGGCGTGCTGCATCGAAGTCTACCTCAGTCCAGCCTTCGAAACCTGTCATTATGGTCTTGAGCACTGGTGGCTGCCATCCCCGGAGGGCTTCGAAGCTTCCATTAATCCAGTACCGTCTGGTCGACGGATCCATTAGCATCGTAAGATCGCCTACATCAACAAAATAGAATCTTCGCTCTCTTCTTATTTCCCTTATTGGAAAACCTTGGCTACCGAGTGTGCTTGCGGTTTTCGCAAAAAGAGAATTTGGATACCTGCTTTCTATATCCATGATGCTGCGGGTTACCTTACTTTCAGCCTCTAGTGTTATTGGTCTGCGGTGTGGTCTTGCGGGATTCATCTAATCACGTTTTCGCATTAGCTGCGCTAGGGCTTTTGCCAGCTGGCTTTCCGGTTAGGTAGACCTTGTCGAATCTCAGGCTCACCACGCCCCTGGACGTATCAACAATGACCCTGCGCGTCGCTGCAAGGACGGCTATGACATCGCCTTCCTCCAGTACTTGCTTCGCTTCTAGGGTCTTGCCCGTGTCCGCAATGACCGCATCTCCATTCCTGACGACATGGTCCCACGAAACCGCATCGCGTATGACTTGGTTCAGCTGCTGCCAGTCCTCCGGGCAGACGTACTTCCTGCCCTCCGCTGTGATCCTGTACTGCGGCGACCCTCCGTTCGAGGTCCTCTGGACGTATGCTCCCTTGAACAGGACGGCGACAAAGGATTCGGCTTGAGATGCGCTAAGTCGTGCAGGTGTCTGTTTCGCCATCACTTCACCTGCAGGATGATAGGACATTTAGGATATTTACGCCTTGCGCTCAGGCCTTGTTTTCACCGAATGCATCCCTTATGTGCATCTCGAGCACGTCGGCCGCCTGGTCGAGCTTCCCGTCCTCGTTGTAGATGATGTACAGCGGTATGTTGAGGTGCGTCGAGAGGTATGCCAGCGCTGCCGTGTTTGCGTTCCTGTAGTTGTTCAGCGCAAGGTCGTTCATTCCGGCCCTTATCCTCTTCTTGTCCCTCGCGGCCCTGCTCCTAAGTGTGTCGTTGTCGGCGTCGACGCACAGCAGGCCGCACAGCCCCTTGAGCACGTTTATCTCCTCCACAGGAAGGCCGGGCAGGAAGAGTCCCGTGTGTTCGACGAACGCGTGCGTGTCGACAAGGAGGTTCTCCTTCTGGCTCTCGATAAGGTCCCATGCGTCTTTTCGAATCCGCTTCTGCGTCGCGCTCGGCAGGATGCGCATGTTGTCATGCGTCGCCTCCTTAAGGTAGCCCTTCTCCTTGCATACCTGGATCATGACCTCACCGAAGTTCATTATCTTGAAGTTCTTGAACTTGGGAGCGATCTTGGCCATGAGCGAAGACTTACCAGCACCACGTATTCCGACTATGATAACAAGTTTACCCAAACGAACACCGTTTTAGCATTAGGTTGTGGTACCAGGCTGCACAGGCGCCCCTCCGTACCTTCTCTTGTCCCTGAACGTGAGGGACAAGGATATGACAAGACCTAGGATGAAGACCGTGTAGAAGAACAGCGTCTTGTAAGTAAGCGTCAGCGACAGTATCGAGATGTGCGGGAATGGCGCATTGGCGAACCCGAGCGGCAGCAGGTAGTAGTAGACTATAAGGAACATCGGCAGGACAACGAGGAGAGGCCTGATCTGGTACTTCATGCTCGACATGAGCATGGCGCTCATCTCCTTCTGCTTTGCCATGAGCACCGCCTGGTCTGCGCCGGCCTTTGCCATGTCGTTCAGCTCCTTCGCCTTGACCTGCACGGCCGCCTGCATCGCATACATCTTCGGCATGTTTGATAGCCTGCGCTGCACCGTTATGGCTATGCATATGTACGCGACCGCTGCGACCAGTATCTCAAGAACGACTGTGTTGATCATGTTGCTCTCGTCAAACCCCCCTTTGAGGGCACTCTTTTATTAGACATCTGGAGATATTTAAACCTGCGCATGTAATCGTCCATTGCCAAAAAATATCAGGGAGGGGAAAATCCCCTCCGAAGAATCAAAACTCTTATTCGTGCTCCATGCCCGGCATTCCTCCAGGCATGCCGCCTCCGCCGTGGCCCTTGCCCTTCGAGCTGATCATGTCGTCTATCCTGAGTATGGATCCGCACGACTCGCTCGCGCTCGATATGGCCTGCTCCTTCACCTTGAGCGGCTCTATCACGCCGAGCTTCTCCATGTCGGATATCGCTCCGCGGTGGACGTCGACGCCGAAGTTCCTTCCCGAAGCGGCCTTGTGCTTGCTCCTGAGCTGGACCAGCGTGTCTATCGAGTCCATTCCTGCGCTCTCGGCCAGCGTCTTCGGCACTATCTCCATTGCGTCTGCGAAAGCCGTTATCGCGAGCTGCTCCCTGCCGCCCACATCGCTGGCGTAGTCCCTGAGCTTGGTTGCGACGTCTATTTCCGTCGCGCCTCCGCCTATGACGTACTTGCCCTCCTCGATGCAGCTTGACACGGCGCCCATGACGTCGTTCAGAGCCCTCTCTGTCTCCTCGGTGACCTGCTTGGTCGAGCCGCGGACGAACAGAGTTACGCTCTTCGGGTCCTTGCACTTCTCCACGAAGACCATCTGTTCTCCAGAAACCTTCCTCTCTTCTACGTTTCCTGCGAATCCGAGGTCTTTCTGGGACAGGTCGTCCAGGCTCGTCACCAGCCTTGCGCCGGTTGCCTTCGCGAGCTTCTCCATGTCGCTCTTCTTGACCCTCCTTACGGCCATAATGCCCGCCTTCGCCAGGAAGTGCTGGGCTACATCGTCTATTCCCTTCTGGATGAAGATGACGTTCGCCTTGCTCTTGGCGATCTTCTCGACCATGTCCTTGAGCATCTTCTCCTCCTGCTGCAGGAACGCCTGCATCTGGTCCGGAGAGGTTATCTCTATCTTGGCCTCGGTCTCGGTCTTCTCGATCTCGAGCGCGACGTCGAGAAGCGCTATCGATGCGTTCTTTATCGCCTTCGGCATCCCTGGGTGCGCGATCTCCTTGTCTATCAACACGCCGTTGATGTACTCGGTGTCCTCCACGCTGCCCCCATCCTTCTTCTCGACCTTGATGAAGTCGCGGTCTATCGTTACCTTGTTGCCGTTCTTCATCGACACCTGCTTTATCGCCTGTATGACGAGCTTTGCGAGGAACTTCTTGGTGTTGTCCGAGCCGATGTTCTTCGAGCCCATGGCAATCGACGCGATCCTCTCGAGCTTGTCCGTGTCGTCTAGCGTGATGTCGCTGGCGTTTGCCTTCAGGACCTCCTTCGCCTTCGATGCAGCCATCTCGTATCCGCGGATTATCGTTGTCGGGTGTATTCCCTGCTCTATCAGGTTGCCCGCGTTCTTCAGCATCTCTCCCGCGATTATCACGGCCGTAGTGGTGCCGTCGCCGACCTCCTTGTCCTGCGTCTTCGCGATGTCGACCATGATCTTGGCGATCGGGTGCTCGACGTTCATCTCTTCCAGTATCGATGCTCCGTCGTTGGTTATCATTATGTCCCCGAGCTCGCTGACGAGCATCTTGTCCATTCCCTTAGGGCCTAGCGTGGTCCTGACGACGCTCGCGACGGCGTAGCCGACAGCGATGTTCGTTCTCTGGGCCTCTCTGCCCAGCATCCTCGATGCCCCTTCTGGGAGTATCAAGTACTGTTGTCCTCCTAATTGGTTTTCTGCCATTTTTTACACCTTAGATAAGTAGCCGATAGCGACCTTCCGCTATTGTATAATTTATAGGTATACAATCATACTATTGGCCGATAACCTTTTTATACCTTTCTAGAGGGCTGTTTGTCGTCAGGTCTTGGCTTCGTCGCACAGTGCCTTGATCTTCGCGAGGTCGCTCACGAGATCCCTGTTGGTACTGTAAATAATTATGCTGCTGGCCTTGTCAGGAGGGAACCTCATGTCATGGGTCATCGCACCCAGCCTCATTAGGACCGATACCGTATCCTCCTCGCTGAACCTGTCTTTCGGCAGCAGTCCCAGCAGGCCGCGATCGGTTGTCGCCCCTGTAGGGAGTACAGACTTTGTCGCCTCGTCGAATACGCCCGCTTTCTCGGTGAACACTATGCCGGCGCTCTTGTTGAATTCCACGACAGCCTCGCGGGTCCTTCCCATCTCGGCAATAGTATCCGCCATCACCTTCTCGAACCGCGTTTCGGCAGCCTTCTGCCCGAAGAGCCTCCGCTTGTTCACGTCGTCTATTGCCTCGGAGTATTGCTTCCCCATGTCGGCCATCTTTTCAAGCTGCGGCAACAGCCTGCTGACAGCTTCGCCGAGCTTCTGCATCCCGGCGACCGCTTCTTGAGGCATCTTCTCCGCCGGTCTTATCGGCGGCAACATCGGCTTCCCAGCCATCCCAGATTCTGCCACTCCAACTGCCATAAACTCACCATCTACAATAACTATTGGACTCTTGTTCATATATACGGGCTTGCTTGAGCTTAGACGCGCGTCTAGGTGCCGAGTTTATAAAGCTTGTCAGCTCATAAGGTATGGATATTATGCCACCACAGAAGGCACAAAAGACAGTGATGACGAAGAAGCTGAACGTCAAGCCTGTGATAAAGATCCAGAACATCGTCATCAGCTCGGACCTGCATGCGACGATCGACCTTTACGCGCTCTCGAAGAACGTGAAGGAGGTCGACTACGAGCCAGAGCAGTTCCCAGGCGCCATCTTCAGGATAAAAGAGCCGAAGGCGGTGATCATTTTGTTCAAGAACGGCAAGCTCATCTGCACCGGGTCGAGCAAGGAGGCGGACATAAAGAAGGTGCTGACCCACGCGGCCAAGGTCATATCAAGATACGTGATAGACTGAGTCAGAGGCCGAAGTTGTTCCTTCCGTCGAAGTTCTTTATCGCCCAGTCGACGACCATCCTCTTGACCTTCAGGTACTCTTCCTTTGGAAGCTGCATGTTGCAGACGCAGTACTGCTTCGAGTCTATGTTCGAGCAGAAGAGGCATTCGTAGAGGTTGTACGAGCCGTTCACGAACATCGACTTCGATACCTTCTTCGACCACGTGACAGCAAAACTTGAAGTGCAGAACGTGTTCTGCACCATCCTTATGCCGGAAGTGCAGGCCGAGTTGTGTAAGCTGCACATCAGGTACTTGCAGTTGTACGCGTCCTCGCTGAATAGTATGTTCTGGGAGTTGAACACTTGCGTGCTCCTGTAGACGGTGTGGCCCATGTACACGCCGTCGGACTCGAGGACTTCCTGCGATGCCATGTTCTTGTCCCCTTGGAAGTAATTTATGTCCTCCCAGTACGCCGCGACGTCATCCATCGACCGTATCGGCTTGGGTTTCTTCGCCCAGAGATTCATCTTGCCCTGCTCCATTATGGTCCTGGTCGAGACCATCTTCTTCTTGGGGAAAGAGGACCACAGGTCTGCGCCGGTTATGTCGTCTTTCACCTTTCTGGGCAGGTTTATCTCGTATGCGAACCTCTCCTCAAGCTCGTCAAGCGAGAATGGGTTGTCTCTCCCGAATATGTCCTTGAAGATGAAGTCGGCTAAGCTCTTTGCCTTCTTCTCGTCCATGAGTCACTTTGCTCCGACTATGACCGACTCGGAGACCTTCTTGACCCTCTTGTAGAGCACGCCCTTCTTCTGGAGCTCGTTTCTAGGGTCCTCCCTGCCGAGTTCCTCTATCTTGTCGGTGAGGATGTAGGATACCTCTCCGTCCACCATGTTGAGTATGACGCCCCTAACTTCGCCGAGCATCTTTCCCTCCACAGATATTATCTTCTTGCCGTAAAGCTCAGATACGCTTATTGTCATTTGATCATCTCTTTATCGCAATATGGGATATCTTCTTGGCCGCAAATATCCTTATTATATACTGTTGCAAGGTTTTTATGAATAGCGGCTCGTCAGCGGTTCTCTCGCCCAGCTCGTTCTGGTCGAACAGGTCGAGGTTTGCGCCGACCAGGAAGTGGAGGTACTCGTCTGTCATTGTGTAGTACTTTTTCCTGCACGATGAGCAAACGTAGAGCGGGACGACAGGGGTTTCCTTTATCTCAGAGGGCTGCATCAGGTCCATCTCCCGGACCACCTCTGCGCACTTGCAGGCCACGCACTCCGCGTTGAGGCGCACGGGGACGTATGAATCGGTGTCCGTGACCTGCAGCTCCTTCGTACCGGTGAACTCCTTCAGCGCCTTTTCCGGGTCCGAACCAGCATTGAGCAGCTGCACCAGGACCTCGCCGTCAGAGTTGAACTCGGTGAGAAGTATGCCTTTCACTACCTTCTCGACCACACAGAATCGGTTAGAGCCCTTGCGCGAGTAAAGCTCGGTCCTGTACCTGGACTCCTTGCTCCGCACCGCTTTTAGTGCCGTTGCATCACCTTGATTTTCCTACCATGTACTTGTAGATGTCCTCCTTCGTTACCTTCTCGCGCTTGGACTTCTTTGCGTTCTCAACGGCGAACTTCGATATCCGGGTCGCCTCGCGCTCGATTATGGAAGCGAGCTCGGATGCCGCGTCGTCCGTTATAACAGCCTTGAAATGTCTCTTGACAAGCCGCTTTATAGCCTGCTTGGAGATGCTAGCCATTCAAATCAGCACTCAAGATCCTCATCACTAAATCAGAAGAGACCTCATCACACGAATACATTGCCTGCAGACATATTTAAACCTGACATTGTGCCGATTATTTATAGTTTGGCGTGCCATTGCTATCGTGAGTTTATGCTGGAACTGAACAAGGATAATTTTGACAAGGAGGTGCTGAAATCGCCGATCCCTGTTGTGGTTGACTTCTGGGCAGAGTGGTGCGGGCCGTGCAGGGTCTTCAGCCCGGTGATAGAGGAAGTGTCTAAGGACTACGCTGGCAAGATGAAGTTTGGCAAGCTCAATGTTGACGACAACGAGGACATCGCGCAGACTTATGCGATAATGAGCATCCCGACCGTCCTGCTCTTCAAGGGAGGGAAGGTCATCGCGACATCGATAGGCGCGGTTCCGAAGGACACGATTAAGAAGTGGATTGAGAAGAACAAGTGACCTTGATGTCGCGATGGACGCCAGCTCAGGCTGCGATGGAGTATCTGATGACCTATGGCTGGGCCATCCTGATTGTTGCAATCGTGCTCGGCGCGCTTTACCAGCTGGGGATACTCAACGTCTTCACGTTCGTTGGCAAGGCCGCGCCTGGAAGCTGCATGGTCGAGAGACCCTACGGCCAGTTCACTACGCAGCAGATAAGCCTTTCCGGAGTGTGCACTCAATTGCCGCAGGAGGTCGCAGAGCTTAGCGGCACCGATTACATCACAACTCCGACAGCGCTCCTTGACAACGTCTCAGACTTCACTGTCACGTTCTGGGTCGATCCGAGCAGCGTCGTGAACCAGACATTCTACGAAGAGGGCTACGCTGACTGCCCCCTGCTGACAGTGTCTGGGTCGCCGCTTGCGCTCAACGTCTCCAACAACGGCTCGTGGGTCTCGCTGCAGAGCAACGACATCCTAAAGACATCTGAATGGCAGTTCGTGGCGGTGACATTGAAGAACGGTGGTGTCGGGACTGGTACTGCAACAATGTACGTGGACGGAGGGGACGCCTTCTCAGGCGCATCGCAGATGGAGTCGGGGACCGGAGGCACGCTCAGCGGCCTCATAGGTGGTACCTCGCTCTGCCCGGGCATGGTGGGTTCGTTCGGTGGGCTTATATCCAACGTCCAGGTGTATAACGACTCGCTGAGCCAGAACGGCATTGTCGCCCTTTACCAGGAGGGTCTTGGAGGGGCTCCGATAGACCTGCACGGCCTTCTGGCGTGGTGGCCGCTCAACAGCGACGCTAACGACTATAGTGGAGATTATTACAACGGCAACTCTTCGATGGTCGCGTTCACGGGCAGCTGGACCGGCGCTTACTCGATGCCGTGATCACTTCTTCTCCCT
>JASHUB010000070.1 GCA_030040265.1 Microcaldota archaeon | reverse complement strand
CCCCGGAAGGCCCTGATTACAGCGAGTTATACGAACTTGAGCTTTGATGCTGCCTTGGAGAAGTCCGCTTCTTTTGCCGTTGTCGCGAGCTCGCCCGGCTTGTATATCCTGTTGAGGAGCATGAGGTCGTAGGACAGCCCGGTCCTTGCATCGAAAGCGATGTTCCTGGTGACGTTCCCGAACAGGTCGACCTCCATGAGGTTCCCTCCGGCCGCCTTCTGGACCTGGTCTATGCTGTCCAACAGATCCTTCACGTTGGCCGCGCCGCTCTGCATGCCCAGCAGCCTCACTTCTATGTTGGGGCGTCTCAGCCTGCCGATGAAATCCCTGATCTTGGCCGCGTCTGCGCGGTCGATGGGGGTTGTCGGTCGGAGAACCAGAAAGCTCCTCGAGTTGACATCGTAGACGGAGACGAGCAGTTCGAACGTCACGTTGCTTACCGTCAGATATCTGTGTTCTGGTGCGAACGTGACCGTCGCCGCCTCGCCAGGGCCTACTTCCTTCCTGCTGTAGTCCACTGCAGAGAGTGAGGTGTCTATCCTGTTCCTGACGCGTATGTAGAGGCGCTCCGATGAGAAGCCGGGCTGCACCCTGTAACCGCGGTAGGTGTTCCACAGGTCCATCTGCTCACGCTGCAGTGAATATCTGATAAAGAGTATTTATACCTTATCGGGCAGCCGAGCGTGCCCCCAATTCGTCGCCTATCTTCTTGAGCACCTGTCCTATGAGCCCGATTGCCTGCGCGTTCTTGCGCATCTCCTCTGCGAGCCTCTTTTCGTCCCATGCAGGGTCTGCCTGGAAATTGCGCACTGCGGCCTGGATGTTATCAAGAAGTTCCTTCAGGTTGTTGAGATACTGCCGCTCGTTTCGCGGCACCTGGCTGACGCCGGCATCCAGCTGCTCTATGCGATCCACGCATTTCAAAGCGGATTCCCAGTCGTGTGCGAACGTGTAGCTCTTTATCGCCCTCTGGAGAAGCATCGTCGCAGCTTCTGGTTGTCCGTTGATCTTTAGGAGCACCACGTATTGTGCTGCGTTCCTCCAAGAGTCTCCGGCGCGCCTGAAGTCACCGATGAAGTCAGCGCGCTCTGCGTCAAGCTTCAGGTAGCCGGTGGCCCTCCAGAGCAGGTCATCGGCCTCGCTGGACCACATGATCCGCTCGGAATCGCTGCTCCCTCGTGGGTTGCTGGTGAGGCCGAGGCTTTCTGTCGCCACTCTGTGGGCAGAGAACAGCCTTTGGGCAGCCTCCCTGAAGTCTGGAGGCCTGGCGTTCTTCACGCCGGTCTGCGGGTCGGTGCCGTCCGCCAGCCTTTCAGCCGCGGTTTCATTCCCCACCATCTCCAGTATCTTGGAGATTATGAACGTTATAATCTGCGGCGTTACTTCGTCATCAGGCGTCATCAACGGCGCCCGCCCCGGTGCGTCGCGCAGGGGAGAGAGGAGTATTGAGCCGAACATGCTGTTTCCCATGGACCTGTCAGCAGCGCGCTTCTCCTCATCCAGCCTTTTGGCGCGTTGGAGCTCTGTTGCGTATTTATCGCGCAGCTTATTTAGGATGTGGATGGTCTCGCCCGACAGCGCCTCGCCGCCGAGGCTTGCTGACAGCGCCAGGAGGTCCACCAACTTCGCGTCTGATATCATTTCGCTGCCGTAGAGCTTCTTGAGCATCGCAGGATATGCCTCGCCAAGCCTTGAAGCTAGCGTTAGCGCACGTATCTCGGTGTTCGAGAGCCAATCGGTGCTATGCAGCTGTCTTGTCGGGATTGGCGTTGCTATCGGTGCCGGTTTGACTTCTGCCATATTGGTGCCTTGAATCTAAGGCGTATGCTACCTTTATTAACATTCTTGGGGGTTCGTCTAAAACAGAAATCGTCACTTTGTTATGACGGTGCAGGAGTCCTTCTCCACTATCATCTCCTTCTCGGTCTGCGTCACCGTGCCACCGGTCCGCTCGATCAGAACTGGGTAAGCCTCGAGCCCGCCGGTGTTGTACATCTCGTTTATCGCCTTCTTGACGGTGAACTCCGACTTGAACTCCTTTATCAGCCACCTCATGGCGAACGGGTTGGTGGAGTACGCCTTCTCGACATAATCGAGCACCTTCCTCGAGTCCTGCGACCTTAGCGTCATCGGACCGTGCAGCTGGAATATCTGAACGACGTCGCCGTCGTGCACGTATCCGCTGCCGTCCGTGATGAAGGTCTCAATCGCTATGACCTGCCCCTCCTCGAGCTCGGTGTTGTCGCCGTTGTCGTAGTTCGGTATGAATATGCTTGCGTGCAGGTCGTCGCGCTCGATGCCGTGGCCGCCGAGGTTCCTTATCGGGTTGAAACCGGCTTCCTTTGCTATATTCTCCACTTCCCTGCCGATCTCGCACACCTTCCTGCCGGCCTTGACCATGCTTATTGCGGATTCGAGCGCCTTCTCGCTCGCCTCGACCAGTTTCGAGTGCTTGCCGCCCAGGTCAACGGTTAGCGCGCAATCGCCAAGGTATGAGCCTTTCCTGGCGCCTATGTCTACCTTGACTACATCGTTCTCCGTGAAGACTGTCTTGTCGTCCGCGGTCGGGGTGTAGTGGGCCGCCCATGTGTTCACAGATAGATTCACAGGGAATGCGCATTCGAAGCCCTTGTCTTTCATGAACTTCTCTATCTCTTCCGCTGTCGAGAGCATGCTCTTGCCGGCCTTTACCAGCGACTTGGCGTGCTGCAGCGCCTCGAATGATGCTTTGCCGACCTCCTTTATCGTATTGTAGTCGTATTCCTCTTCGGTCATCCCAACAACCTCCTCTGCGAGCCTCCGCCCTTGAGCTCCTCCTCGCTGTAGCCCAGCTCCTTGAGTATCTTCATCGTCGCCGGGACGACCTGGTGCATTATGTAGTACTCGGGATCGTAGTCCTCGGCAAGCGCCTCTAGCTCGGCCTTCTCAGATATGCTGTTGCCGTGCTTCGTTATCACGTACCCCACGACAGCGCCCTCCAGCTCGTCCCTCTTCTTGAAACCCTTTTCTATGGCCTTCTTCGCTGCGTATATCTCAGGGGATTTGACATCGTACTGCGAGAGCTTCTTTCTTATCTGCGTGTATATGACAAGGTCCTTGATCGGGATGTCGCCCTTCCGCAGCTTTTCTATGACCTCCTTCACTATGCCAACCGCCTTCTCCTTGCTGCCCTCCTTGAGTATGGTCTCGAGCACGCGCTTCTGGGTGTTCCTAGCGACGTACGACCAGTCCCGTCTCACCAGCTCGAACCCGCGGATCTTTATGCGGCCGTGCTCGGATAACAGCGCGTACTTCTTCTTCGCGCCTGACGTGCCTTCAGCGCCACGCTTGCCGACGAAGACGCCGCGGGTGTAGAAGTCCTCCAGCTCAAGCTCCATCGTGTCTGGCAATAGCCCGTTCATCCTCTTCAGGAACTCCATGACGTCTTCCTTGCTCCTCTTGCCTATCAGCAGGAATATGCTGTCAGTGTCACCGTAGAGGACCTTGAACCCCATCTTCTCCGCCTCGTCCATCGTCTTGGCGATGTAGGACCTCCCGAATGCTGTGACCGCGGCTGCGCAGGCGCGCGAGTACCACCTGGACCTTGCGTACCCGAGGTAGCCGTAGAAAGAGTTGGCGAGTATCTTCAGCGCCGATGATCGTGCTGCCAGGAACTTGTTGTCCGGGTCCTTCTTGTACGCCTTCTTCACTTCGGCGCGCTCAGCGATGAGCTTCTTCAGCACGGTCGGAGTTATCCCGAGCCTGTCCTTCCTGAACTTTGTGCCATCAGGGGCCTCGAAATACTCCTTGCAGTCAGTGCACAGCGTGCCGGGATCTATGTTGTGTGTGATTATTATCGAGGGGTACAGACCGCGGAAGTCGAAGACCGCGATGTTGTCGTATATGCCTGCCTCAGGCGTCTTGACGTACGCGCCCTCTATTGGGTTCTCCAGCCTTGTCTCTATCTCCTCCGTGTCGGGCTTGTTCGGGATGAGCTCGTTGTGCAGCCTTGCATAGCGCATGAGCAGGTATTCGACCAGCTGCCCGGTGGTCGAGATGCTGGCCTCTCCGAGTGTGGTTCCGGTCACCCTTGCGACCTCGAGCTCGAGAGGGATGAAGAAGTTGTAGAGCTCATTGAGGGCGATCGAATCGTCGAGCGAGTATTCTGCAAGAGTCTCGCGCTCCTTGTCCGGGCCGTCCCACATCTGCCAGATGTTGTCCTTCTCGACCATCTTCTTGTCAGAACCGGTGACGGCCTCGTATATCTCACCGAGCTTGAAGCTGTTGACCCTTATGAGTTTCTCGGACGCGCCCACCACTGATACGAACTTGACTAC
The DNA here is from genome assembly GCA_030040265.1 of Microcaldota archaeon. Taxonomy (GTDB): domain Archaea; phylum Micrarchaeota; class Micrarchaeia; order Micrarchaeales; family CABMGC01; genus JAKAWC01. The sequence continues at coordinate 4,854 of JASHUB010000070.1, read as the reverse complement.
GTGGTACAGGTCTAGGTTTATCCTGCCTGGCGCCTTCACGAACTCAACGAGACCGTGCGGCTCCTTCTTCGTTTCCTCGCCGTATCGCGATATGGTGAATTCGGTCTTGAGCGTCTTGGCCCTGCTCAGCAGGTACGGAATGTCGAAGTTCACCGAGTTGTATCCCACTATCACGTCAGGGTCGAGCCGTTTTATCAGGTCGGTGAATGCGTCTATCATCTCCCTCTCGCCGGCATACGTCTTGATGAACGGCTTTGATATCTTCTTGGTCGTGAGCACGCCGCTCTCCTTGTTGTTGGCGTAGCTCACCATCAGCACCGGATCCTTGTCCGGCCTCGGCGCGGCCTGCGGGTTGTACGTCTCGATGTCGAAGCACATGTGCGTGACCGGGACTTCGCCGTCAGGAGCGTTTTCTATTTCGAGTATGTTGAGGTCGTCGCCTTCCCTCTGCGCCACTACCCTGACCGGCGACAGGGGAGAAAGGTTGTTGTCTATCAGGTACCGCTTCCAGAACAGGATGTCGTTCTCGTAGCAGACTCCGAACTCGCCTAGGTGCTCGCTTATCTTTGGCACGTGCCTGGCGTTGTTGACGGACACCTTGAGCGTAACGACGTCCTTGCCGCGGTCGTACGTCTTTGACTTTTCAACAGCTGCTATCTTGACCAGGTCGCTCTCTATCCGTATCTCCATCTTCGACAGCGCGTCGACGTCTATCGATTCGTTGTGCGGCACAAGGTAGAAGTAGGGCAACACTCTGGGGTCGTACAGCGTGTGGACTCCGTCTGCGCTCTTGAGCGTTGCGCGTATGACGCTCCTCGAGTTCCTAGTTACGTAGTCGACCTCTAGTATAACGCCTTTCAGCTCCGCCCTTTCCATGTTCTTCTCTGCCAAGCCTAAGAATATAAGGGATTATGCTCCGCTTCCAGAACCTTCCTGGAGCTTTGCCCTTGACAGAGGCAGAGGCGCTACGAAGCCGATCGAGTAAGCGACGAGCGTTCCGCGCGACCCGCACTCGAAGTTGAGCAGGTTGATGACATCCTCGGCGAACGGTATCGGGAGCGTCTTCTTGTCCTTCCACATCTTTACGACGTCGTCTATCATCTTCTTGCTCTCCTTGGACATTATCGTGCCTGCTATCTTGAGCTGGCCGACCGTCTTCGGCTTGTCCTGCGACCCGCCCTCGTATATTGCCGTGAAGGTGTAGTCCACGTCGACGTTCTCGCCCGTGGTCTTCACATCATCGAAGTTGATGTTGAAACGCATGTTAGTTATCATGTCGTCTACGTCCCTGCTGGCTTCCACTCTAGTTATTCTATTTCCTGTTATCATAGGAATCACTGTCTATTCAAGAGTATATGATTTCGAAAATATTAAAATACTTGGGGTTATCCCTCGGTACAGGCGTGGTTTCATGTCGCCGTTGTGCCCTTCTTCTTTGCAGGCATCGCAGGCCCTGCGGCACCATTCATGCCCTTGTAGTAGAAGGTCGCCGGAAGCATGTATCCGAGAGGCTCGATGAACAGGAACACTATCAGCACGCCTAGTATCACCGCCCCGGAGATTCCGGCGGCAGAGGCGACGGCGCCTGCGAGGCTGAAGACGAGAATCACGACCACGGAGATTATGCCTACAGCGATGCCGAACACTATCAGCATGCCGAGCATCGACCAGAAGTTGTCCTTTCCGATCTCGATGCTTCGCTGGATTGCTGCTATCGGTTCCTTGCCCTCGATTATGACCATGGAGTTGGCCTCGAAGAGCAGTATGGACAGCACCAGGCCGACGATTATTGCGAGTATGGCGCCTGCAACTGGGATGAGTTCGAGGACGACGTTGACGCCTATGCTTATCACGCCCACTATCAGGGATACTACGATAAGCCTGACCCAGTTGGCCCTGGCCTCATCGAATGCCTTGCTTATGTTGAACGAGCCCGAAGTCATCTTCTGCTTGACTATGCTTGCGTAGGCGCCTATCACTAGTGCGCCGAGCACCAAGAATACCAGTACGCCTATGATGGCGAACAGTACCAGTACTATCCCAACCGCGGCTATGGCGCCGAGAAGCGACAGGAGGCTTCCGGTGGTCGACGTGCTCATCGAAGATGCAAGGGCGCCGAGCGTCCCTGACGAGACCGAAAGCAGCGCGATTCCGCCGATTATTGCCAGCACGACCACGAACAGCAGCTGCGGTATGAGCGACTGCAGGTTGTGGAACTCGATGTCGAAGACTGCCGTTATAGGCTCTATTATTCCCATTCTTGCACCTTTATTCTCATTTGAACATGCATGTTTAAAGAGGTTGTCACAGCAGCCCGGTGGTGGCGACCCAGGCCAGGAAGATGGTGATCACAACGGCCAGGAAGAAGGCCATGTAAGCGTGCATCCTCAGCAGGCCCATCGCCTTCTCCTTCGGCTCAGGAAGCACCGACATGAGCCCGTGCTGCATGTCCGGGCTGAGCCTCTTCAGGGGCTTGTCGTTGACCATCTGGTCCATCGGGGATATGCTCCCGACTGCGTAGTAATCGGACTCGACCGGCACCCACGCCTCCAGGAAATACAGCCTGCCCTTGCCCGGGCGGAACGCCACGTGCGTGTCAGTGCTTCCGACATCGGTCTTGCCGTCCGAGCTGCCGACCATCATGAGGTAGTTCCTCGCTTCGGGCACGCTGTCCATCATGCGCTGGAGGAAGTTGCCTGCATCCTGTGTAAGGTGCATGACGTAGAACTCGCGCATCAGGTCGACCTCGGCCCTTGAGAAGTCCACGACCGCGAAGCCGCTGTCATCCGAGAGCATCGTGGGCACGCCCTTCTGCACCGTGCCCAGCACCACGTCCACGGTGTTCCTGCCGCGCTGCTGCACCTGGTGGAGCTGCAGCAGGAAGTACGAGCACTTCTGCTTGCTGAGCGGCGAGACGAGATACTGGCTCTGGTTGGTCGCCAGCTTCACGTTGAACTCAGCGAGGCCGACCGGAGACGAGCCTAGCTTCTCGTTCGGGGTGTTGTTGAGCATGTTGTATATGCCAAATGTCTTGAACCCGGTCCACAGCAGTAGCGGTATTGCTATCGCAAGCACAAGCGCACCGACAATAAGCGAGCCGCTGAAGAGCAGGACGAAAAGGTCGACCACGAGAAGTATCCCGACTATGTACCACGGGCCGTGGCCTGCAAGATGCATGGCCCTCTTTGTCTTGCCCGTGTACGGATCAGTCTGGAGCACGGCGTTGCGGTTCATCGCACCGAGGTTCATGAACTGGATGCTGCTTATCATCTTCGCCTTCTTCTTCGCGAATGTGGTGTATATCGCGGCGCCGAAAGTCAGGAAGATTATCAGCAGGACAGTGATCAGCACAAACGCAGGAACAGCAGCAGAAGTTGTCACCATGTTGGCACACTTCTGAATTTTCTCGATGGTTCTTTTATACCTTTGCGCGATGTTGCGGTTTTCTTTCGCAGTTACTTCCAGTCCGCTTTGCGTGGAGAGGTCTTTATAAAATAGATTGCTGCAAATAAAAGTTAGGCGACGTTGATTGCATGCCCATTAGGACCATATTGAATAAATATGGATTCTTTGTTGCCGAAGTACGAAAGGTGGCCAAAAAAAGGGATTTCACAGATAGGGACAGAGCATTGGTAGAAAGAGCGAAACTGGTAGCAGCACTATCATCAAGCCATTCGTGGCAGACATACAGGTATTTAAGGTTCGGTGGCGACCTCGACCGGCAGAAGATCCTCGATGAGGCGAGCTACGCTTTTGACGAAGGGTGGCGGAACATAAGCGAGACCGACGTTGAGGAGGTAGTCTCAACGAAGGTGCCCGAGCACGCTTTCTCGATGTGGGTGTTCTGCGCGCTGCCGAAGGACCAGCGGCCGGAGTACAAGGAGCTGTTCAGCGTGCTCAAGGAGGAGTTCAAGGACGGACTCGAGCCCATAGAGCGCGTTCAGGACTGATGTACATTTCCCGCACCATCGCTTAAAAACTGTGCTGAGCATATACTCCTGTGGGCATGTGGCGTAACTTGGATAGCGCATCGGGCTTCGGACCCGAGGGTTGCGGGTTCAAATCCCGTCATGCCCGTAACTAAATCTTTGGGCCTATAGCTCAGCTTGGATAGAGCGGCGGCTTCCGGAGCCGAAGGTCGCGGGTTCAAATCCCGCTAGGCCCGCCTCACAACCATTATAGCTTTTGGGTGAGAGAGCATCTTGATCCTATGAGGAAGGGCAAATCCGATTATGACCTGGACAGCGCGATGGAGGACATCAACGCGCGCGAAGAGAGGAACAGCAGGGCGTCGATGCCTGTTGGCGGCTCGGTGGCGACCAACAGCAGGTCAGAGATAGGAGTTGTGGAGAAATACTTCGAGAAGATCGGCGTTGTTGCCATAGCGCTTACCGCAGAGCTCAGGACTGGGGATCTCATAGAGATTGGCAGCGATGAAGAGCACGTGAGGCAGCGCGTCACGAGCATGCAGATAAACAGGGTGGATGTCGAGTCTGCGTCTGCTGGCGATTCCGTTGGCATAAAGATGAAGTATCACGTGGATGAGGGCGCCAGCGTCTACAAGCTGCAGTGACTGCAAGGTTCAGTCGTTCAGTATCCTGTCTGCTATCTTATCTATTTCCACAAGCGCTTCTTCAGCAGAATTGTACTTGATCACTGTTAGGTCTTCGCTTGGGTTGCCGTTGAGCATCATCGAGAGCCGCCTTTTCGAGCCGTTTCTGTACAGGCACACTACGCGCTTTCCCACATGCAGCGCCATCGCAATCTCGTAACCAGTACCTACGGATGGCGCAGACACCTCTGCCACAAGAAGCTGCGCCTCGTTTATCAAACGGATGTCTTTCTGGTAGAGCT